>NZ_JBXASW010000020.1:0-83312 GCF_058809745.1 Variovorax sp. MPBD4-3 | reverse complement strand
ATCCCGGCCTTCCCCCAGCGGGGGAAGGAGCAAGAAAGAAGAAGCCAGGGCCAAGATCATTTCTTCATCCTCACCCGGTACTGCGTCAGCAAGGTCGCCACCAGCACCGCGATCAGCGAGGCCGCGACGATCACGTCGGCGATATAGGTCGGCACGCCCACGGCGCGGCTCATGGTGTCGGCCCCCACCAGCACGCCCGCCACGAACACGCCGGCCGCGATCACGCCCAGCGGGTGGAGGCCGGCCAGCATGGCGATCACGATGCCGGTGTAGCCGTAGCCCGGCGACATGTCGAGCGTGACGTAGCTGGTGCGGCCCGCCACCTCGATGGCGCCCGCCAGCCCGGCCAGCGCGCCGGAAAGCAGCGCCACCATGACCACGGTGCGCGTCACCGGCACGCCCGCGAAGGCGGCGGCGCGCGCATTGGCGCCCACCGCGCGGATGTCGAAGCCCAGCACCGTGTACTTGAAGACGGCCCACACCATCACCGCGAGCGACACCGCCCACAAGAGCCCGGTGTGCACCCGCGTCTGCGCGACCAGCTTGCCCAGCTCCAGGTCGGACTGCAGCGACACGCTCTGCGGCCAGCCCATGGCGGTCGGGTCTTTCATCGGCCCGTCGAGCAGCGCAGACACGCCCAGCAGCACGATGAAATTGATCAGCAGCGTGGTCACGACCTCGTCCACGCCCAGCTTGTTCTTCATGAGCGCCGGGCCCAGCAGCATCAGCGCGTCGGCCACGGCGGCGGCCAGCATCATCAGCGGGAACAGCAGCCAGGGCGACAGCTCGAAGCCCGTGCCGCCATGCATGCCGCCCACGGCGACGGCCGCCAGCGCACCCGCGTAGAGCTGCCCCTCGGCGCCGATGTTGAAGAGCCGCGCCTTGAAGGCGACCGTGGCCGCCAGCCCGGTGAGGATCAGCGGAATGGCGCGCGTCAGCGTTTCGCTCCAGGCGAACACCGAGCCGAAACCGCCCTGCAGCAGCAGCGCATAGGTGCGGCCGACCGGCGCGCCGGCCCACAGCACCAGCAGGGCGCTGACGAGCATGGTGAACACGACCGCGCCCACGGGTGCCAGCACCAGCGCGGCGCGGGAGGCCTGGTGGCGTTTCTCGAGCCGCATCATGAGGACGCTCCGTTGCGCTGCGGCGCCGTGGTTGCGCCGGCCATGGCCAGGCCGATGGCCTCGCGCGTCCATGCGGCGGCGGGGCGCGCCTCGCCCAGATGGCCGCCGTGCATCACGGCCACCCGGTCGCCGAGCGCCAGCACTTCGTCGAGGTCGTCCGAAATCACCAGCACGGCCGCGCCAGCGTCGCGCGCGGCGATGAGCTGCTGCTGCACATAGGCGACCGCGCCGATGTCCAGGCCCCAGGTCGGCTGGTGCGCGACGATGAGGCGCGGCGCGCGGTTCGGATACTTCCTGTTGTCGTCGCCCTTGGCCGTTTCGGGCTGCTCGGGCGAGAGCAGGGCGCGGCCCAGGATCAGCTTCTGCATGTTCCCGCCGGAGAGCGACCGGGCCGGCGCCATCAGCCCGGCGCCGCGCACGTCGAACGCCTTTTCTATGCGGCGCGCATGCAGCCGCGCGGCGGCGCGCTTCACGATGAACGACCAGCGCGAGAACACCGGGCTGCGCAGCCGCTCCGACACCGCGTTCTCCCACACCGGCAGGTCGCCGACCACGCCTACCGCGTGCCGGTCTTCGGGAATGCGCGCGACGCCGCGCTGCACCAGCCGGGCAGGCGAGGGCGGCAAGGCGCGGCCCATCAGCTGCGCGGAGCCGGACGAAACCCGGCGCGTGCCGCACAGCAGTTCGGCCAGCGCGACCTGCCCGTTGCCGGACACGCCCGCGATGGCAGTGATTTCGCCGGCGCGCAGCGTCAGCGACACCTCGCGAAGGCCGGCCGAATGGTCCTGCCCGCCGTCCTTGCCGGCGGCGGTGCTCACATGGTCGAGCACGCAGACCGCGTCGCCCACCGACTTGGCGGGCCGGCGCTGCGGTGCCTCGACGGCATGGCCCACCATCCACAGCGCGAGCTGCGCCTGCGTGGTGTCGGCCGTGCGCGCCTGCGCCACCAGCTTGCCGCCGCGCAGCACCGCCACGCGGTGCGACACGCGCAGCACCTCGCCGAGCTTGTGGCTGATGAAGATGACCGACAGGCCCTGCGCCACCATCTGCGCCAGCGTGGCGAACAGCGCCTCGCTCTCCTGGGGCGTGAGCACGGCGGTCGGCTCGTCGAGGATCAGGATGCGCGCGCCGCGGTACAGCGCCTTGAGAATTTCCACCCGCTGGCGCTCGCCGACCGACAGGCTGCCGATCTTCGCGTCCGGCTGCACCGGCAGGCCGAAGCGCTGCGCCACCTCGAGCAGCCTGGCCCGCGCGGCCGCCCGGCGCGACACCGGGCGCCACAGCGGCTCGGTGCCCATCATCACGTTGTCGAGCACGCTGAGGTTGTCGGCCAGCGTGAAGTGCTGGTGCACCATGCCCACGCCGGCGGCCAGCGCGGCCTTGGGGTTGCCCGGCGGCAGCGGCGCGCCGAACACTTCGATGCCGCCTTCGTCGGCGACGTAGTGGCCGAACAGGATCGACATCAGCGTCGACTTGCCCGCGCCGTTCTCGCCGAGCAGCGCGAGCACTTCGCCGCCCTGCAGGTCGAGGGAAATCGCGTCGTTGGCCACCAGGGCGCCGAAGCGCTTGGTGATGCCGGTGAGCCGGAGCACAAGAGGGTTCATGGGATGGCGGGCTCGGGGCTGCCGAGCTCGCGGCAAAAGTTTTCGATGGCCTGGGCGGCAGCGACGGGCGCGGCCTGCAGCAGGCCGTGCGGGCCTTCCAGTCGGACGATGCGAAGGCCCGACAGCGCGCGCTGGATGGTACGGGCGGCCTGGCCGGGAACGATGCGGTCCTCGATGGCCTGCAGGTACATCACCGGCACGCGCACCTGCGCGAGCCTGTCGACCACGTTCACGCGCTGCACTTCCTTCATGCGGCGTGTCATGACGGCGGTCGACACCTGCCGCAGCGACCCCTGCAGCAAGGCCGAAAGGCGTGGCGTGGCAAAGCGGCCCAGCAGCATGCGGCGCATGGGGCCGCGCATCAGGCCGGAGTGCATGAACATCATCGACAGTTCGAGCAGGCCGCCACGCAGCAGCGCCAGCCCCGGCTTGGGGCTGCGGGCAAAGCTGCAGCAAAGGATCAGCCCGCGCAGTCCCGGCGGCGGCGTCGCCGCAATGGAGATCGCGAGCGGGCCGGAGAAGGATTCGCCCAGCAGCACGAAGGGCTGGCCGGCGGGGAGCCGCGCGCGCACAAGCCGTTCGAGTTCGTCATAGCCCAGCGGCTCGGTGCCGGGGTAGCGCACCACGTCGATGGCGTCGTTTCGCCGTCCCATGGCCTGGGCCAGGGGCTCGAACAGCTCGCCGGTGCCGTCCATGCCCGGAAGCAGAACAAGGCGGATGGAACCAGCGGGCGCCGCCGTCACTTCCACGCGGCCAGGAACGCCAGCATCACCTTGGCGGAGTTGTCCGCCGCGATGCTCATGAAGGTGCCCATTTCGTTCTCGCCGTCGCCGCCGCCCGCGAGGTCGCTGAGCGAGCGGAAGGCGATGAAGGGCACGCCGTTGCTGTAGGCGACCATGCCCACGGCGGCGGTTTCCATGTCGAGCACGTTGGCCTGGAAAGTCCTGTAGGTGTATTCGCGGTAGGCCTTGTTGTCCATGAAGGCCTGGCCCGACACGCCGTTGCCGCCCACCACCAGCTGCGGCTTGCGCGGCAGGCACTTGCCGGCGCCGCAGTTCGCCAGGTCGACGTTGCGGATGCTGCGCGCCACCTCGAGCATCTTCGGGTCGGCCTCGAACCAGAACTTGCGCACGATCTCCGGGTTGGCCGCCGAGCGCACCTCGACCGGGCGCGGGAACATCATCCCGAAGTTAGGCAGCGTGGCGTCGGTGATGAAGGGCGGCGCGCTGTACCTGCCCGGCGCGGTCTCGCGCGCCATCAGCACTTCGAGGTACTGGCCCCACTGCGCGGGCACGGTCACGTCGCCCACGTGCAGCTGCGGGTTCACGCCGCCCGCGATGCCGCTGAACACGATGTTGGTGATGCGAAAGCGGTTGAGCACCAGCTGCGTGTTCATGGTCGCGTTCGTCATGCTGATGCCTGACAGGAACAGCACCACGGGCTTGCCTTCGAGCGTGCCGGTGGTGAACTCCACGCCGTTCACGCTGTGCTTCACCGGGCCCTGCAGCCGGGTCAGCAGAAGCTTCAGCTCGGGCTCGAAGGCCGACAGCACCGCGATGCGCGGCGTGTCGTCGAGCCGCGTGCCGCTGTTGATGCTGACCGCGCCGGACTTGTAGACGCCGGCGCAGCCCGCCAGCAGCACCCCGAGCGTGGCGGCCAGCACGGGCGCGCGCAGGCGCCGCAGCAGGGAGGATGTGTGGTTCTTCATCATGAGTTCGTCGGTAGTTGCGGGCGGTGCGCGGCGTCGGGCGTGGCGATCCAGGCTTGCAGCGACGCGACGCGCGCGTGCTTCGGCGCCAGGCCGACGAAGGTGGTGTAGGCGGCCAGCGCCTTGGCGTCGTTGCCCGACTGCAGGTAGGCATCGCCCAGGTTCAGGTAGGCGAGGGCGCGGCTGCCGTCCATCTCGATGGCCTGCTCGAACCAGCGCGCGGCCTCCACCGGCTTGCCGCGCTTGAAGTACACGAAGCCCAGGTTGTTGGCCGCCAGCGCAAAGCGCGGCTGCAGCTTCAGCGCCTCGGTGAAGGCGGCTTCGGCTTCGTCGTAGCGGCGCTCGCGGTACAGCTGCAGGCCGCGGTCGTTGGCGCGCTGGGCGGCCACGCGCGGCGACACCGGCGCCGCGGCCGGCATGGTCAGCCTGGCGTCGGCGCCTTCGAGGTTCTTCACCACCACCTCGATGGCAGCGGGGCCGGTCTTGGGTGTGGCCGCCGAGGTGTGCACGGCCTGCTCGTTGGCCTCGTCGATGCGTTTGTTGACCTGGCTGGCGGCCGCGTCGAGCTGCACGATGTCGCCGCTCAGGCCCTCGCGCTCGGTGGGCAGCTCGAACACGAACTCGCCGCCCTCCGAGCCCGGCAGGCTGCCGAACGCCGGCGTCTGCCGCGCGATGGCCGAGACTGCCGGCGCCACATAGGCAGCAAGCTCGGTGCCGGTGATGACGCCGTCGCCGTTCAGGTCGGCCTTGCCCGACAGCGCCTGCAGCACGGTCCACGTGAAGACCGAATGCCCGCCGGGGCCGTCGTCGGCCACCTGCTGGTCGGCGCCGCCGGCGGTGATCATCTGGCGGCCGACCCGGCGCGCGTTGTCGCTCAGGAAGTTCTTGCTGCCGCGCGGCGCACCGCCGCGCGTGAGGCCCAGGCCCGAATAGCAGGCGTCCACCATGAACAGCACGTGCTTGGCCGACAGCGCCTCGGCCACCTCCTGCAATTGCGGCATCGAGATGGCGTCGGAGGCCAGGTCGTCCAGCGCCGCATCGACCGGGATGATGTAGCCCACGTCGCGCCCGCTCGCGAGCTTGCGGGTGCTGCCGTGGCCGGCGAAGAACACCAGCACGCGGTCGTCGCGCTTCACGCGCTTGGTGTCGGCGAGCTTGTCGTTCAGCACGCGCAGGATGTTGGCGCGCGTGGCCTCGCCGTCGTACAGCGAGGTGACGTTCTCGGGCTTGAAGCCGAAGCGGGTGACGAGCAGTTGCTCCATCGACCTGGCGTCGGGCACGGCGTGGTGCAGGCCGGGCCACTTGGCGTACTTGTCGATGCCGATCACCAGCGCGTGGCTGTCGCGGTAGAGCGTGTCGCCGCTGCCGGCGGCGGCCACGCCGTCGTCGGGCGCGGGCCGCTTGGCCGCGTTGACGACGAACTTGCCGTCGCGCCAGGTGGCGAAGCGGTAGCCGTCGGCCACCAGCTGGTCGAGCACCGTGGGCAGGGCCTGCACGGTGCGGCCCTGGATGTCATGGAACAGGATCACGCCGCGCTTGGCCTTGTCGACCTCGGCCAGCACGCGGTCGGCGATCGACTTGGGCACCGGGTCGGCCCAGTCCATGGAGTCGACGGTCCAGAGCATCGAGCGCAGCTTGAGCGCCTCGACCGTGCTCAGCTTGTCTTCGTTGCGCGCGCCGTAGGGAAAGCGGAACAGGGTGGACTGCGGGCGGCCGGTGGCGTCGAGCAGGGCCTCGGTCTCGGAGGCCTCGGTGCGCACCGTGTCGTCGCTCATCTTGGCCATCACGCCGTGGCTGAAGCTGTGATTGGCGAGCACGTGGCCGGCGGCCAGCACGCGCTTGGCCACCGCGCCGTTGGCGCCCAGCTGCGCCTTGCCCTGCGCGTCGAGCTTGCCGAGGTTGCGGCCCAGCTCGAAGAAGATGGCGGGCGCGTCGTAGCGCTTGAGGATCTCCAGGATCTCGTCGGTGTGCCTGGCGTGCGGGCCGTCGTCGAAGGTCAGCACCACGGTCCTGGGCGGCAGCGAGGTGCCGAAGATCTCCCGGGTGTCGGCGCCCTCCTTCTCCTTGGCGCCGGTGCCGGCGGGCTGGGTTGCCTGCGTGTACGGAACGATGGCGCCGAAGTCCTTCAGGATCTTCTCGCGCGAATACAGGCCCTGCAGCTTGGCCACGTAGTCGGACCACTTCTCGCGCCTGGGCTCGATGCCGCGCTGCGCGAAGCGGCCGAACACGTCTTTCAGCTCGCGGTCGTAGGCCTGTTCGATCTCGGCGAGCACGGCCAGGTCTTCGCTGGCGCGGCGGCCGAGCTTGAGGCCGGGCAGCGACTGCGCCTGGGCGTAGCGCGTGCTCAGCTCGGTGAGGAATTCCTTGAATGCGAGGCGGTCGGCGTCGAACCAGCTGGGTTCGCTTTCGATGCGGTCCAGCAGCGCGTTCAGCGCCGGCACGGTGGCCGGGTCGGCCATCTCGCCCGCCTGCGCGATGAGCGCCTGCTGCCGCTCCTGCATGTCGTGGAACAGCAGTTGCCCGACCGCGCCCACCGCGCGCTTCTCGGCCGCGTCGAGCGTGCGCTCGCCGGTCATCAGCACGATCATCTGCCGGTGGGCGGCGAGCAGGGCGTCGGCGCGCTCCTGCAGCGCCGCCGGAATGCCTGCGGGGACGGCGGCGGCCGGCGCGGGCGCCGCGGCGGCAGCGGGGGCGGCGGGTGCAGCCACCACGGGCGCCGCCGTGCCGGCGGATTCAGGCTGGCAGGCGGCCAGTCCGGCGACGGCCAGCGCCGCAACCGCCACGCCCCGGATTGCGGTGCGCCATCGCGCAGGATTCATGGGCACTTGGAGGCGTTTACTTGGCTGTGGACTTGGGTTGGCCGTCGTCCACCTTCACGGTGAACTTGCCCGCGAGGATGTCGGCCTGCTTGGCCTTCACCTTGGCGATGATGTCGGCCGGCACTTTCTTCTCGAAGGTGCCGAGCGGCGCGAGCTCGGAGCCCTTGTGCTTCATCTGCGCGTACACGCCGTAGTCCTCGGCCGCGAACTTGCCTTCCTTGACCAGCTTGATCGCGCGGTCGGCCGCGGGCTCGAAGTTCCACAGTGCCGACGCCACCACCGTGTCGGGGTACTGGCTCTGCGTGTCGATCACGTTGCCGATGGCGAGCTTGCCCTTTTCCTTGGCCGCGTCGGAGACACCGAAGCGCTCGGCGTACATCACGTCCGCGCCCTTGTCGATCATGGCGAAGGCGGCTTCCTTGGCCTTCGGCGGGTCGAACCAGCTGTTGATGAAGCTCACGCTGAACTCGACCTTCGGGTTGGTTTCCTTGGCGCCCGCCATGAAGGCGTTCATCAGCCGGTTCACTTCGGGAATCGGGAAGCCGCCGACCATGCCGATGCGGTTGGTCTTGGTCATGCCGCCGGCCACCATGCCGCTCAGGTAGGCGGGCTCCTGGATGTAGTTGTCGAACACGCTGAAATTGGGCGCCTGCGGCTTGAGCGACGAGCCCATCAGGAAGGCGACCTTGGGAAAGTCCTTGGCGACCTTGCGCGCCGCGGCTTCCACGCCGAACACCTCGCCCAGGATCAGCTGGTTGCCGCCGGTGGCGTACTCGCGCATCACGCGCTCGTAGTCGGCGTTGCTGACGTTCTCGGTGGCCTTGTATTCGATCTCGCCGCGCGCCTCGGCCGCCTTCAGCGCCTTGTGGATGCGGCCCACCCATTGCTGCTCGAAAGGCACGGTGTACACCGCGGCCACTTTCAGCTTGGCCTGCTGCGCGAGCGCAAGGCCCGGGGCGCCTGCCGCGAGCGCGGCGGCAATGGCGACGGAACGGATGATCAATTGACGGCGTGCTGCCACGATGCTTCTCCTCGAGTTATGGAAATCTTAGGCTCGCAAAAACCGCGCCTTCCTAGCCAGAACACCGAGGAACCGGCTCCGCCGGGCCTCAGGTGCTGCCCCCGGCAGGGGGAAGGCGTAGCGACACGAAGTGCGCGAAGCCTGGGGGCGAGCCCTACTTCGTGCCGAAGATGCGGTCGCCCGCGTCGCCCAGGCCCGGCAGGATGTAGCCGTGGCTGTCGAGTTCGCGGTCGATGGCGGCGGTGTAGATCGGCACGTCGGGGTGCGCGGTCTGCATCGTCTTCACGCCTTCGGGGCAGGTCAGCAGGCAGACGAACTTGATCGACTTCGGGTTCAGCTCCTTCAGCCGCTCGACCGCGGCCACGGCCGAGTTGCCGGTGGCCAGCATCGGGTCGACCACGATCACGTCGCGGTTCTCCATTTCGCCGGGCATCTTGAAGTAGTACTCGACGGCCGTCAGCGTCTTGGGGTCGCGGTACAGGCCGATATGGCCGACGCGGGCGCCGGGCACCACGGTCAGCATGCCGTCCAGGATGCCGGTGCCGGCGCGAAGAATGGACACCAGCACCAGCTTCTTGCCGTCGATGACCTTGGCCTGCATGGTCTCCAGCGGGGTTTCGACCTCGATGTCCTGCATCGGCATGTCGCGCGTGACCTCGTAGGCCATGAGCATGCTGATTTCATTGAGGAGCCGGCGGAAGCTGTTGGTCGAGGCGTCCTTGCGGCGCATCAGCGTCAGCTTGTGCTGGACGAGGGGGTGGTTGACGAGGTGGACGTTGCTCATTGGAATTGTGTTTGACGTTGCTGGGTGAACACCGGAGTCTAAAAGACAGTGCCGTCGCTCTCGATCGACAGCGGCGGCGCACCGTCGCGCAACCGCTGTGCCAGCGCCCGGCCCGCGGCCCAGGTGCCGCCTTCGAGCACGCAGGCCAGCGGCAATTCGTCTTCGGTGCGGTCGAGCACCTTGCGCACCCGGGGGGCAAGCTCGTCGAGCAGCGCCACGGTCAGCGCGCGCCATTCGACGATGAACTCGTCGCCCGCCTTCCATCGGCGGGTGAGGAAGGCCGGGTCCTTCGGCACGATCACGCCGCTGTCGATCAGCAGGCCGCCGTTGCGGTACTCGGGCAGGGCGGTGAGCGCGTCGAGGTGGCGCACCTTCACGCCGGCCCATTCGAAGGGTTCGAGCAGCGAGTAGGTGAGCCACTGCGACAGCTTGTGGAAGGGCATCCAGCCGTTGGTGAGCCCGGGCCCGCTCACGGCGCTGTGGCGCCAGCAGTCGCCCAGCGCGAGCGCGGGGTCGCCCGACCCGATGCCGCCGGGGCTGTCGCTGCCGTCGGCCGCGATGCTGTCCACCGAGTTGGCTGAGGGCCAGATGCGCGACAGCGTATCAAGCAGCAGCGACAGGATCTGGTGCGCGGTGATTTCGGCCGTGGGCGGCGCGGCCGGGCCGTAGGGGCCGACCAGCGCGTCGAACAGCCGGCCCGGGCGGCCTTCGTCGCCGAAGGTCTCGGGCTGCTCGTTCATGGCCTCGCCCAGGCGGCGCAGCAGCGTGGCGCGGCCCGCCAGCCCGACCAGCGGGTTGGCCTCGCTGACCTGGAAGGCGTCGCCCAGGCGGTCGGTCACCAGCCCGCGCAGGCCGGCCGCGTCCACCTGGTAAGGGTGGTCGGGGTCGGACGAGAACAGTCCGGCCATGAAGGCGTGGTAGCTGGCCACGGCCAGCCCTTCGGAGCGGGTGAAGCGTTCGCCGGTGGCGGCTTCGGTGTAGTGCCAGTCGGGGCCGGCGCCGGCGTCCAGCAGCACGCTCACCAGCACCAGGTCGATGTGCGCGCGGGCGCGCTGCCGCGCGTCGGCTTCGCCGAGCAGGGTGTCGAGTTCCTCGATGCGCTTGATGCCGCCGGCCTCGAAGTGGCGCCAGCGGCTGTGGTACGGAATGGTGTCCCAGGGGTAGCGCTCGCGCGTGACCTCGGCCACGTTGCGCGCCGCGTCTTCCAGCTTGTCGTCCTCGCCGATGCGGAACCACTGCGATTCGCCGCGCCGCGCGCGCGCCAGCAGGGCGCCGGCGCGCTGGCGAATGGCCGCGGTGGTGCGCAGCAGGCTGGCGGCGCCGGCCGGATGGGCGGTGTCGGCGGTGAATTCGATCGACGGATCGACCTTGCCCGCGCCGCCGGGCGGCAGGCTGCCGGAGCCGTCGACGGGCATGTTGGGATCGCTGTTGCGGCTTGTCGTCATTCGCTGAGTCCTCGGCCCTTGGCCTTTTTCAGTTCTTCGGCGTCCGGCACCGGGCCGGGTGTGAAATAGCCGGCGGCCATCTTGGCGTCCATCTCGACGCGGGCGTCGGCCGGGATCAGCGCATCGGGAATGTTCACGCGCTCGCCGATCTCGATGCCCGAGCCGGTGATCGCGTCGAACTTCATGTTGCTCATTGACACCAGCCGGTGGATCTTCCTGATGCCCAGCCAGTGGAAGACGTCGGGCATGAGCTCCTGGAAGCGCATGTCCTGCACGCCGGCCACGCATTCGGTGCGGGCGAAATACTGGTCGGCCGTGTCGCCGCCCACCTGCCGCTTGCGGGCGTTGTAGACCAGGAACTTGGTCACTTCGCCGAGCGCCCGGCCTTCCTTGCGCGAGTAGGCGATCAGGCCCACGCCGCCGCGCTGCGCGCCCATGATGCATTCCTCGATGGCGTGCGTGAGATAGGGCCGGCAGGTGCAGATGTCGGAGCCAAACACGTCGGAGCCGTTGCACTCGTCGTGGATGCGCGCGGTGAGCTCGACCTCGGGGTTGGCCAGGTCGCGCGGGTTGCCGAAGATGTAGAGCGTCTGCCCGCCGATGGGCGGCAGGAACACCTCGAGGTCGGAGCGCGTGACCAGTTCGGGGTACATGCCGCCGGTTTCCTCGAACAGGGTGCGGCGCAGGTCGGTCTCGGAGCAGCCGAAGCGGCGCGCCACCTCGGGCAGGTACCAGACGGGCTCGATCGCGGCCTTGGTGACCATGGCCGCGCCGCCGGACGTGAGGAAGTGGCCGTCGGCCTTGAGCCGGCCGCTCTGCAGCGCCTCGATCACCTCGGGCAGGATCACGTGCGCCTTGGTGATCGCGATGGTCGGGCGGATGTCGTAGCCGGCCGCCAGCTCGGTGGCGAACACGTCGGCCACCTGCGCCCCCCAGGGGTCGAGCGACACGATGCGGCCCGGCTCGCTCCACTGCGGGTAGGGGCCTATCACGTCGGTGGGGGAGGTGTTGGTCAGGTCGGCCTTGTGCTCGCGCTTGAGCGCGCCCGAGGCCACGGCCAGCGCGCGATACACGCTGTAGGAGCCGCTGTGCGTGCCGATGACGTTGCGATGCGCCCGCTTGGTGGTGGTGCCGACCACCGGCCCGCGCTCGGCCGGTGTGGCCGCGCCCCAATGGATGGGCAGCGCGCCGAAGCCGCCGGCATGCGAAGTCAGGCGTATGTGGCCGGTCGACGACGAAGGGTGGAGCGGGGGGATGGGCGTGGTGCTGCCCGGGGAGGAAGGGATCGTTGTGCTGTCTGCAGACATTGGGGGCCCTCAAAAAACACAATGTATCGATGGTGCGTGGTGCTTGCAAGCAGACGGCTTCGGCACAATCGGCCGGAACTTTTTTGGGCGAGGCTGTAACCAGCCGACCGGATGGCACGAAACACAACAGGCAGCAGGACATACCCGGGCGACGCGGAAGCGGCGCTGCGCAGCCTGTTCCTTCGCGGCCTGGACGGCGACGCGAAGGCCTACCGCGACTTCCTGCAGCGACTCAGCGCGCACTTGCGCGCCTTTCTGGGCAAGCGCCTCTTTGGCTGGCCCGATGAAGTGGAAGACCTTGTTCAGGAATGCCTGCTCGCCATGCACAACCAGCGTCACACCTACCAGAGCGACCAGCCGCTGACGGCCTGGGTGCACGCCATTGCCCGCTACAAGATGATCGACCTGCTGCGTGCCAAGTCGGTGCGCGAAGATCTGCATGACCCGCTGGACGACGACCTCGCCGTGTTCGCCGAGTCGGCCGAGGAGGCCAGCGACGCCCGGCGCGACCTGGGCGGGCTGCTGCAGACCCTGCCGGAGCGGCAGCGCTTGCCGATCGTGCACGTGAAGATCGAGGGCCTCTCGGTGGCCGAGGCTGCGAGCCTCACGGGCATGTCGGAATCGGCGGTGAAGGTCGGTATCCACCGCGGCCTGAAGGCGCTGGCCGCACGCTTCGGCAACCGCTGGGGAGACGCCGCATGAAGACCGACGACCTCGTGTCGATGCTGTCCGCCGGCGACGTGGCCGTGCCGCGCCGCAGCGCGAGCAGGCGCATCGGCCTGGCGGTGCTGGCCGGGTTGCCGCTGTCGCTCTTCATCCTGTTCGCCGAATACGGCATGCGGCGCGACATCGTGCAGGCCATGTTCTGGCCGATGTTCTGGGTCAAGGTGACGTTCCCGCTGTGCATTGCGGCGGCCGGCTTCGTGGCCGTGCAGCGCCTCTCGCGGCCCGGCGTGCCCGCGCGGCATGCGTGGATGGGCGCCGCGCTGCCGGTGGCCGGCATCTGGGTGCTGGCGGCGATCGCCTGGTTCAGCGTGCCGGCGCAGGAGCGCATGCCGTCGCTCATGGGGCAGTCGTGGCGGATCTGCGCGGTCAGCATCGGGCTGATGGCGCTGCCGGTGTTCGCGGCCACGATGGTGGCGCTCAGGGGGCTGGCGCCCACGCGGCCGGCGCTGGCCGGCGCGGCGGCCGGAGCGCTGGCCGGCGGCGTCGGCGCCGCGGTCTATGCGCTGCACTGCATGGAGCTGACCGCGCCGTTCCTTGCCGTCTGGTATGTGAGCGGGATTGCGGTGCCGGTGCTGGTGGGCGCCGTGCTGGGCCCGCGCCTGCTGCGCTGGTAGGCGCGGTGCGCGGGGCGCAGGCTCAGCGCTTCTTGCTGCCGAAGATCCCGCCGAGCACGCCGCGCAGGATCTCCTTGCCCACCGACGTGCCCATGGTGCGCACCGCCGACTTGGCCATGGTCTGCACCAGGCCGTCGTGCTTGGCGCCGCGCGGGCCGGTGGTGCCGAAGAGCATGTCGTTGAGCATGCCGCCCACGCCCGAACCGGAAGCTTCGGCCGCCGGCTTGCCGCCTGCCGGCGTGGCCGGCGGCGCACCGGGCGCGCTCTCGGCCCGGCCCTTGAGCTTTTCGTAGGCCGACTCGCGGTCCACCGCCTTCTCGTAGACGCCGGCCACCAGCGAATTGGCGATCAGCGCCTTGCGCTGGTCGGCGGTGATCGGGCCGAGCTGGCTGCCCGGCGGCAGCACGAACACGCGCTCGGTCACGCTGGGGCGGCCCTTCTCGTCGAGGAAGCTGACCAGTGCCTCGCCCACCGCGAGCTCGGTGATGGCGGTCTCGATGTCCAGCCCCGGCTTCTGCCGCATGGTGCTGGCGGCCGCTTTCACCGCTTTCTGGTCGCGCGGAGTGAAGGCGCGCAGCGCGTGCTGCACCCGGTTGCCGAGCTGGGCGAGCACCGTGTCGGGAATGTCCAGCGGGTTCTGGGTGACGAAATACACGCCCACGCCCTTGGAGCGCACCAGCCGCACCACCAGCTCGATGCGCTCGACCAGCGCCTTGGGCGCCTCGTTGAACAGCAGGTGGGCTTCGTCGAAGAAGAAGGCCAGCTTGGGCTGCTCGGGGTCGCCGATTTCGGGCAGTTGCTCGAACAGCTCCGACAGCATCCAGAGCAGGAAGGTGGCGTAGAGCCGCGGCGAATTCATGAGCTTGTCGGCCGCCAGGATGTTGATCACACCCTTGCCGCCCACCGTTTGCATGAAGTCGGCGATGTTGAGCATCGGCTCGCCGAAGAACCTGTCGCCGCCCTGGGTCTCGATCTGCACCAGCCCGCGCTGGATGGCGCCCACGCTGGCGGCGCTGATGTTGCCGTACTGCGTGGTGAACTGGCTCGCGTTCTCGCCCACGTACTGCAGCATGGCGCGCAGGTCCTTCAGGTCGAGCAGCAGCAGGCCGTTGTCGTCTGCTATCTTGAACACCAGGTTCAGCACGCCGGCCTGGGTGTCGTTCAGGTCGAGCATGCGGCTCAGCAGCAGCGGGCCCATGTCGGAGATGGTGGCGCGCACCGGGTGGCCCTGCTCGCCGAACACGTCCCACAGCGTGACGGGGCAGGCGGAGGGTTCCGGCACGTCGATGCCGCGCTCGGCCAGCGTGGCGGCCAGCTTGGCGCCGATGCTGCCTTTCTGGCTGATGCCGGTCAGGTCGCCCTTCACGTCGGCCATGAACACCGGCACGCCGATGCCGGACAGCTTTTCGGCGATGGTCTGCAGCGTGACGGTCTTGCCGGTGCCGGTGGCGCCGGTGATCAGGCCGTGGCGGTTGGCCAGGCCGGGGAGGAGGGCGCACTCGACAGTCTCGTGGCGTGCGACTAACAATGGCTCGGTCATGGGGTCCCCAAATGTTGGCTTGCGGCAGTCTATCCAAGCCCCGCCTTTACAATTGCCGTGAATTTTCATTCAAACGCAAACCGGAGCACGTGTTGTCCTCGACCGTCCAAACCAATTCTTCCGCCGTAGGCGATTCGCCTGAACAGTCGCCCATCGAAAAAGAGCTGGCCGTGTTGCTGGTGAATGCGTTGAACCTCGAGATCGCCCCCGAGGACATCGTGCCCACCGATCCCCTGTACGGCGAAGGCCTGGGACTCGATTCGATCGACATCCTCGAAGTGGCGCTCGAAGTCTCGCGCCGCTACGGTTTCCAGCTGCGCTCGGACGACGAGCGCAACCAGCAGATCTTCCAGTCGCTGCGCACGCTCGCGACCCACGTCGCCCAGCACCGCGTCGCTACCTGACCCCATGTCTCGATGGCGATTGGCGCTCCTGCTGCTGATGGGAGTCGCTTATGCCGGCCTCTCTCACTGGATGACGCTGTTCCACGCCACCGAGCCGTGGGCGGTGGTGGTGTTGCTGGGGCCGCTGTGGCTTGCCGCCGTCGGCTTTGCCGCCAGCCGCTTCGGCGGCTGGGGCTGCGCCGGCGCGGTTGCGCTGGGCATTGCCGGCTTCGTGCTCGTCTTCCTCGGTGAGGCCGGCGACCCGAACCGTCTCTACGTGCTCCAGCACGTGGGCATCAACGCGCTGCTGTGCGGCTGGTTCGGCTCCACGCTGCGCGGCCGCGGCCTGCCGCTGATCACCCAGTTCGCCCAGCGCGTGCACCCGCTCAAGGGCCACATGCTGGCCTACACCACGCAGCTCACGCGCATCTGGACGGCGTACTTCGCGGTCGTGGTGCTGGCGTCCATCGCCATCTACCTGACGCGGCCTTTCTCCGACTGGTCGCTGTTCGCCAACGTGCTGTCTCCCATCATGGTGGGCGTGCTGTTCGTCGGCGAACACCTGGTGCGCTACCGGCTGCATCCCGAATTCGAACGTACGCGCCTGGTCGATGCGGTGCGTGCGTTCTATGGCACGTCGTCGGTGGATTCCAGCGCCGGCGGCCAATGACACAGGCGCTGCCCGCGTGACGACGACAGACAACTCCCTCCTGCCGCTGCTCGCGGACCGCGACCCCGATGCGCCCCTGGCCTGGCGAGCCGGCGTGCCCGTGAGCGCCCGGCAATTCCTGGCCGACGTGGCCCGCTTCGCCCCGGAACTGCCGGACGACGGCCCCGCGGTCAACCTGTGCGTCGATCGCTATGCCTTCGCCGTGAGCCTGGGCGCCGCGCTGATGCGCGGCCATGCGAGCCTGCTGCCGCCCGATGCCCGGCCCGATACGCTCGCGCGACTGGCCGAATCCGGCGGGCCCCGGCTGTTCACGCTCGTCGACGACCCGAAGCTCCAGACCCCGGGCATGCGGCGCGTGCTGATCGAAGACCGCTCCAGCCTCGAGGGCAACCCGAACGCTGCAGTGCCCCGGATAGAGGCCGGCCTGCACGCCGTCAGCCTGCTGACCTCGGGCTCGACCGGCGTGCCTCAGCCGCACGCCAAGACCTGGGGCACGCTGGTGGGCGATGTGGCGGTGGCGGTCAAGCGGCTGTGCCGCGTGCTCGGGCGTTCCTCGCTCGAAGGCCTGACGCTGGTCGCTACCGTGCCGGTACAGCACAGCTACGGCATCGAATCGTCGGCGCTGCTGGCCATGCTGGGCGGCGCGGCCTTCGAAAGCGGGCGGCCGTTCTTTCCCGCCGACGTGGCGCAGACGCTGGCCTCGGTGCCGCGCCCGCGCGCGCTGGTGACCACGCCGTTCCACCTCAAGACGCTGCTGCTGTCGGGCATCGCGCTGCCGCCGGTGGACCTGATTCTCTCGGCCACCGCGCCGCTGTCGCCGCAGCTCGCGCTGCAGGCCGAGCAGGCCATGGGCGCCGTGCTGCTCGAGATCTACGGCAGCACCGAATCGGGCCAGGTCGCCACGCGCCGCACCACCGAAAGCGAAGTCTGGGAAACCTTCGGCGACATCCGCGTGCACGCCGAGCCGGGCGAGGAGGGCGGGCCCGAGCGCTTCATCTTCAGCGGCGACTTCATACCCGAGCCCACGCCCATGGCCGACGTGCTCGAACTGCTCGACGAGCGCCGCTTCCGCCTGTTCGGGCGCGCCAACGACCTGATCCACGTGGCGGGCCGGCGCAGCTCGCTGGCGCACCTCAACTACCACCTCAACAGCATTCCCGGCGTGGAAGACGGCGCCTTCTGGCTGCCCGACGAGGTGGCCGACGGCGTGGTGCGGCCGGTGGCCTTCGTGGTGGCGCCCACGCTTTCGGCGGGGGACATCGTCGCCGCGCTGCGGCAGCGGCTCGAAGCCGTGTTCGTGCCGCGCCGCGTGCTGCAGGTCAAGGCCTTCCCGCGCGAGGGCACGGGCAAGCTCACGGTGCGCGCGCTGCGCGAATTCGCGCTGGCGCAACTCGCCGAGGACGACACGCCGGTGCAGCTGGCCCTCACGGTGCCGGCCGATCACCCGGTCTTTGCCGGCCATTTCCCGGGCCAGCCCCTGGTGCCTGGCGCCTTGCTGCTGGCTGAAGTGCTGGAGGCCGTGCGGCGCGTGCCGGCCCTGTCCGCCCGGCTCGGCGCCAACCCGACGCTGGCCGCCGCCAAGTTCCTGGCGCCCGTGCGGCCCGGCAGCACGCTCTCCATAGAGCTGCATCCGGAGGCCGGCGCGGGACGCGGCGTGCGCTTCGACGTGCGTTGCGACGGCGTGGTGGCTGTCACCGGACGATGGACGGCCGTGCAAGAGTCGGCGTGATGAAGCACACCGATGTCGAAGCGCGCGCCGTGAACGAGGCGGCCCAGGCGCCCCGGTCCGCGCCGAAGGGGGAAAAGAGTGAAAAGGGCGAAAACGGCGATTGGGCTCACGCGCCCGAGCGCAGCAACATGCTCGCGCTGCGCTTCATCTGCTTCATGGCGGTGGTGTGCGGGCGCCATGTCACGCGTCTGCTGCTGCCGCCCATCAGCCTTTACTTCCTGCTGTTCCTGCCTGCGCAGCGGCGGCACATCAAGCGCTACCTGTTCAGGGCCATCGGCCCGCACGCCGGCTGGATCGACGGCTACCGCCTGCTGCACGCCTTTGCCTCGACGGTGCTCGACCGGGTGTACTTCCTGCGCGGGCGCATGGATCTCTTCAAGGTCAGGATCGACGGCACCCCGCCGATCGACAACGAGCTCGCCCAAGGCCGCGGCGCCTTCCTGCTCGGCGCCCACGTCGGCAGCTTCGAGGCGCTGGGCGCCTGCCGCCAGCAGACGCGCCAGCAGGACCTGCGCGTCGCGATGCTGATGTACCCGGACAACGCGCGGCGCATCAACGCCACGCTCGACGCCATCGCGGTGCCCGAGCTGCGGCCGCACGTCATCGCGCTGGGCCGGCCGCATTCGATGCTGGCGCTGCGCGACTGGCTCGACGGCGGCGGCCTTGCCGGCATCCTGGCCGACCGCACGCTGCCGGGCAGCGAAGACCAGGCGCAGCACCAGCGCGGCAACAATATCGTGCTGCCGTTCCTGGGGCAGCCGGCGTGCTTCAATGACGGTCCCTTCCGGCTTGCGGCGCTGTTGCGCCGCAAGGTGTTCTTCATGGCGGGCCTCTACGGTGGCGGCGCGCGTTACGACGTGCAGTTCGATGCGCTGGCCGACTTCGGCGGGCCGATGTCGGGCATGGCGGAGCGCGAAGCGCGCATCCGCGCCGCGCTGGAGGCCTATGTCGCGCGGCTCGAGGCGCTGTGCCGCGCCCACCCCTACAACTGGTTCAATTTCCATGATTTCTGGCTCGAAGATGCGGCTTGACCGGCTCTGCAAGGTATTCGTGCTGGCACTGGCCTTCTGCGCCGTGCCGGCCTGGGCGGCGTTCGACCTGCCCGAGCTGATGACCCTGCTGGCCAGGCAGAAGAGCGGCGAAGCCCGCTTCACCGAACAACGCTTCGTGCACGGCCTCGAAGGCCCGCTCGACGCAAGCGGCACGCTGAACTTCGACGCGCCCGACAAGCTGGTGCGCCGAACCCTGTCGCCGCGCGTCGAGACCATGGCGGTCGAAGGCAACACGCTGACCCTTTCGCGCGGCGGACGCACACGCACGCTGGCGCTGGACAGCATGCCCGAGCTGCAAGGCCTGGTCGAAGCCATGCGCGGCACGCTGACCGGCGACGGCGCCACGCTGCAGCGCTACTTTCGCAGCACCGTCACCGGCTCGGCGGGCAAATGGACGCTCGACCTCGTGCCGCTCGACAGCCGGCTGGCCGCCCAGGTGCGCAGCATGCGCATCAGCGGCCGCGCAAGCGACGTGCTTGGCCTCGAAATGGAATTCATCGGCGGTGACCGCTCGGTCATGAACATCACGCCGAGCGCGCCCAACGCGGCGCCTGCTGGCGCGGCAGGCCGCGGCGCGCCGTGACCGTCGGGCAGGCGGGCGGGCCGCCCAGCTGGGGGCGCAGGGCGGTCGTGCTGCTGGCATGGCTGCTGGTGCTGGTGTGCGGCGCCGTGGTCATCGCGCGCACGCAGATCGGCGCCGACCTGTCGGCCTTCCTGCCCAAGAGCCCCGACGTGCGCCAGCGCGTGCTGATCGAGCAGCTGCAAAGCGGCGTGGCCTCGCGCACGCTGATGCTCGGCATCGAGGGCGGCAGCGTCGAGCAGCGCGCCACGGTGTCGCGCGCGGTGGCCAAAAGCATGCGCGAGAGCCAACTGTTCGACCTGGTGCAGAACGGCGACGTCAGCGACTGGAGCGACTCCGGCACCTGGGTCTTCGAGCATCGCTACCAGCTCTCGCCGGGCGTGGTGCCGGGTCAGTTCACCGCCGCAGGCCTGCGCGACGCGATCAACGAAACGCTGTCGATGCTCGGTACGCCCGCCGGCAACGTCATCAAGCCGCTGCTCGACCGCGATCCGACCGGCGAGACGCAGCGCATCGCGATGGAACTGGTGCCTGCAAGCGCGCCGCGCAGCGAGGACGGCGTATGGATGTCGCGCACCGCGCCGCGCGCGCTGATGATCGCCACCACGCGCGCCGCCGGCGGCGACCTCGACGCGCAGGCCGTGGCCATCGCGCGGGTGAACGCGGCCTACGAGGCGGCCTCGCGCGGCATGGGTGCCGACGCGCCCAAGCTGCTGCTGAGCGGCCCGCCGGTGTTCTCGGTGATGAGCCGCGACAAGATCAAGACCGAAGCCATCCATCTCGCGGTGGTGGGCGGCATCGTGATGGGCGGGCTGCTGCTGCTGGCCTTTGCGTCGCCGCGCGCGCTGGTCATCGCCTTCCTGCCGGTGGCCACGGGCGTGGTGGTCGGCACCGCCAGCGTGAGCCTGGTGTTCGGCTCGGTGCACGGCCTGACACTGGGTTTCGGCAGCACGCTGATCGGCGAGACGGTCGACTACGCCATCTACTACCTCATCCAGGCGCGGGGCGCCGCGGTGGCCGGCACCGGCTGGCAGCGCTGGCGCGACCTCAATTGGCCCACGGTGCGGCTCGGGTTGCTGACTTCGGTGTGCGGCTTCGCGGCGCTGGTGTTCTCGGGCTTCCCGGGGCTGGCGCAGCTGGGGGTGTTCTCCATTGCCGGGCTGGTGTCGGCCGCGCTGGCCACGCGCTACGTGCTGCCGATGCTGGCGCCCGACGGCGCCACCGGCATGGGCATGCGCCGCTACATGGCGCAGCTCGCGGGCGCGCTGGTGCGCGGCCTGCCGCGCCTGCGCTGGCCGCTGGCCGCGCTCGGCGTGGCCGCGCTGGGGCTGGTGCTGTGGCAGGGCGGCCACCTGTGGCGCGCCGACCTGGGCGCGATGAGCCCGGTGCCCAAGGCAGCCCAGCAGATGGACGAGATGCTGCGCAACGACATCGGCGCCAGCGACGGCGGCGTGCTGGTGGTGGCCTATGGCGACGACGAACAGGCCGCGCTCCGCAACACCGAAGCCGCGGCCGCGCGGCTCGACGCGCTGGTGGACAGCGGCGAGCTCGTGGGCTACGAGACCGTCACGCGCGTGCTGCCGAGCGCGCAGACCCAGGCGGCGCGCATCGCCAGCCTGCCGACCAGCGACGTCCTGCGCGCCAATCTCGCCGAAGCGACGAAGGGGATGCCGCTGCCGGCGTCGCGCCTGGAGCCCTTCGTGCAGGAAGTGGAGGCGGCGCGCAAGCTGCAACCCGTGCAGCGCGCCGACCTCGCCGGTGGTCCGCTGGGCTCGGTGCTCAACACGCTGATGTACCAGCGCCCGGGCGGCGGCTGGGGCACGCTGGTGGTGCTGCATCCGGGCACCAAGTTCGACCAGAAGCGGCTCGAAACCGCACTGGCCGGCCTGCCCGACGTGCAGGTGGTCGACGTCGGCCGCGAGCTGGCCGGCCTGTATCAACGCTACCTGCACGAAGCTTTCGTGCAGGTGCTGCTGGGCGCGCTGGCGGTGGTGGTGCTGCTGGGCATCTACCTGCGCTCGTGGCGCCGGCTGCTGGCCGTGTGCCAGCCGCTGCTGTTTGCGGTGGTGCTCACGCTGGGCGGCATGGCGGTGCTGCAGGCTGCGCTGGGCATCCTGCATCTGGTGGGGTTGCTGCTGATCGTGGCGGTGGGATCCAACTACGCGCTGTTCTTCGACCAGTTGCGCACCACGGGCCAGGCCGACGAAGACACGCTCGCATCGCTGATGCTGGCCAACCTGACGACGGTGGTGTCCTTCGGGCTGATCGCGATTTCCGACATTCCCGCGCTGTCTTCGATCGGTCGCGTGGTCGCGCCGGGCGCGCTGCTGGCGCTGCTGCTGTCGGCGGCATTCGCACGCAGCGTGGGGCCTTCGAAGGCCGCGCGCGGTCGATGAGGGGAAAATCCGGGCCCATGTCTTCCGCCTCCGCACCTCGTGAATCCTGGCCCTGGCCGCCGGCCATCCGCGCCAGTGCGGCATGGCATGTGGCCGCCATCGGCGCGGGCGTGCTGGTGCCGGGCGCGCTGCCGTGGGCCGTGGGCGCCATCGTGCTGAACCATGCGCTCATCACCGGTGCCGGCCTGACGCCGCGCAGCAGCCTGCTGGGCCCCAACATGACGCGCCTGCCCGAAGCGGCGGGCACGCGCCGCGAGGTGGCGATCACCATCGACGACGGACCGGAGCCCGAGGTCACGCCGCGCGTGCTCGACCTGCTCGACGCGCACGGCCAGCGCGCCACCTTCTTCTGCATCGCAGAGCGCGTGCTGGCGCAGCCCGCCCTGGCGCGCGAGATCGTGGCGCGCGGCCACAGCATCCAGAACCACACGGCGCGGCACCGGCACAACTTCTCCTTCCTCGGGCCGCGCGGCTTCGCCGCCGAAATCGCACGCGCGCAGGACATCCTGAGCGACGTGACCGGCCAGCGTCCGACCTGCTTCCGCGCGCCGGCCGGCCTGCGCAACCCCTTCCTGGAACCCGTGCTGCACCGCCTCGGCCTTTCGCTGGTGAGCTGGACGCGGCGCGGCTTCGACACGCGCGAAGGCGACGCCGCCAAGGTGATGGCGCGCCTGGACCGCAACCTGCAGGCGCGCGACATCCTGTTGCTGCACGACGGCAACGCCGCGCGCACCGCTGCGGGACAACCCGTTTTGCTGGAGGTATTGCCCTTGTTGCTCGAACGCCTGCGCGCCGATGGACTGCGCGCTGTCACCTTGCCCGAGGGCATGAAATCATGAGTGCGGTGCTGCCTTCGCGGGGCGCTACCGACAACGCGTGGCGCGAGCTGCACGAAGCCGCGACCATTCCCTACAAGAAGGGCGGCAGCTTCGCCTGGCATTTCGCGCGCGGCAAGCTGGGGCGCGACCCGGTGTTCCGCGGCCTGCTCGAGCGCGGGCTGATCGATGCGCAGCACCGTCGCGTGGTCGACATCGGCTGCGGGCAGGGCCTGTTCGCCAGCCTGCTCGCATCGATGAGCGCGATGCAGAAAAACGGCCGCTGGCCCGCGTCGTGGTCCGCCACGCCGGAAAGCGCCGACTACACCGGCATCGAGCTGATGCCCAAGGACGTGGCGCGCGCCGAGGCGTCCATCGGCCATCTGCAGCCGACGCCCAAGCTGGTCTGCGCCGACATGTGCTCGGCCGAGCTGCCGGACTGCGACCTCGTCGTGATCCTCGACGTGCTGCACTACGTGGACCTCGAAGCGCAACAGGGCGTGCTGACGCGCGTGCGCGACGCGTTGCGCCGCGGCGGCAACCCGCAGGCGCGCCTGCTGCTGCGCGTGGGCGATGCGTCGAGCCGCCGCGGCTTTGCGATCAGCCAGTGGGTCGACCGCACCGTGACGCGCATCCGCGGCCACAAGGTCTCGCCGACCTGGGGCCGGCCGCTGGCGGAATGGACCGCATTGCTCGACCGCCTCGGCTTTCGCGTGCACAGCATTCCGATGAGCGAGGGCACGCCCTTTGCCAACGTGCTGCTGGTGGCAGACCTCGAACAGAGACAGGCCGCATGACCGCACCACAGACGCTCGACCGCGCCGGCATCGCGCAGCGCATTCCGCACAGCGGCAGCATGTGCCTGCTGGAGCGCCTCGAAAGCTGGGACGCCGACGCGATCCATTGCAGCACCACCACGCACGCGCAGGCCGGCAACCCGCTGCGCACCGAGAGTGGCCTGCTCGCGCCGAACGCCATCGAATACGCCGCGCAGGCGATGGCACTGCACGGCGGCCTGCTGGCTGCCGAGGGCAGCACGCCGTCGGCCGGCTTCCTGGCGAGTGCGCGCAACGTCAAGCTGGCGGTGGCGCGGCTGGACGACGTCGACTGCGCGTTGCAGGTACGGGCGAAGCGCCTGTCGGGCGACGACCGCCAGGTTCTCTATGAATTCACGGTGAAGGCCGACGACGGCCGATCGCTGGCCGAGGGCCGTGCCGTGGTGGTCCTGAACACGCCGCTGGCCGCGGAAGAAAGCACATCGTCATGAGTCTCGAAGGAAAACGCGCCCTGATCACCGGCGCGAGCGGCGCGCTCGGCGCGGCCATGGCCCGTCGCTTCGCGCGCGAGGGCGCCACGGTGCTGCTGCACGCCAATTCGCGGCCGGAAGCGGTCGAGCAACTGGCCGCGGCCATCTCGGCTGAAGGCGGCAAGGCCGAATGCCATGTGTTCGACCTGCGCAGCGACGAGGCTTGCGCGGCGGCATGCGCGCGCATCCTGGAAGGCGGCCCGGTCCAGATCCTGGTCAACAACGCGGGCGTGCACGACGACGCGGTGCTGCCGGGCATGCGCGCCGAGCAGTGGCACAAGGTGATCGACGTGTCGCTCAACGGCTTCTTCCGCGTCACGCAGCCCTTGCTGCTGCCGATGATGCGCACGCGCTGGGGGCGCATCCTGAACATCTCGTCGGTCGCCGCCATCGCGGGCAACCGGGGGCAGGTCAACTACGCGGCAGCCAAGGGCGCGCTCAACAGCGCGACCAAGGCGCTGTCGCTCGAGGTGGCGTCGCGCGGCGTGACGGTGAATGCGATCGCGCCTGGGATCATTGCCTCGCCCATGGCTGACGCGGTGTTCGATCCGGCGGTCATCAACCAGATGGTGCCGGTGAAGCGGGCCGGGACGCCGGAAGAGGTGGCTGCGTTGGCCGCGTTCCTTGCTGGCAATGAGGCCGGGTACATCACCGGGCAGGTGATTTCTGTCAACGGCGGGATGATCTGACGCTTTGACTTTTGGGGTGCGGCGGTGGGTGCTGTGCCCTTGGGCGGCCGACGTCACCGGCCCTTCGGGCTTCCCTGCGCTGCTCGCGACGGGCGCTACTCAACAAGAACGAAGATTCAGTCCTGAAACGGCGGCTTCCCGGCCAGCTTCCGAAACACCAACCCCGGCAGCCGCAGCACGAACTCCACCATCAGCCGCGTGTGCATCCACGTCAGC
The DNA here is from genome assembly GCF_058809745.1 of Variovorax sp. MPBD4-3. Lineage (NCBI taxonomy): Bacteria > Pseudomonadati > Pseudomonadota > Betaproteobacteria > Burkholderiales > Comamonadaceae > Variovorax > Variovorax sp. MPBD4-3. The sequence goes on along the minus strand of NZ_JBXASW010000020.1, from coordinate 58,784 downwards.
AGCACGTTGTCGCGTCCATAGCGGAAGTGCGAAACCCCGCCTTCCTCGGCGCTCAGGTATTTCACCGGCGCATCGATGTTCACCGGCTTGACCCCGCGCCACGCGAGCCGAACGACGGCTTCGGTGTCGAAGTCGAAGCGCCGCATCCACGGCTGCTTCGCCATCACCGCGATCAGGTCGGTCACGGGATACACCCGAAAGCCGTAGAGCGAATCGCCCACGCCGGCAAACAGGGTTTCCAGCTGCGTCCACCCGTTCGACACACGCCGCCCGCGCACGCGCAACAGCGGCGCGCTCGCATCGAACACCGGACGCCCCAGCACCATCGTCTCGGGCCGCTCCAGCGAGGCTTTCATGAAGGCGGGGATCAGGTCCGCCGGATGCTGCCCGTCGGAGTCCATGGTCAGCGCATGCGTGAAACCCGCGTCCTGCGCGGCGCGCAGCCCATGCAGCACCGCCGAGCCCTTGCCCTGGTTCTGCGGCAACACCCACACGCGCAGGCCGGGGTCGTTGGCCGCCATCTGCTGCAGCCGCTCGCCCGTGCCGTCGTCGCTGCCGTCGACCACCACCCACACCGGGTTCCACTGCGCGCGCGCGGCCTCGACCGTGGAGAACACGCGTTCTCCCGTGTTGTAGCTGGGAATCAGGACAAGGTGGGTGCGCGAGGCGTCTGGCATTCGGGGGACGCGTCGGTGGCGCGCTGTTCCATGTTTTGGCGAAAGTAGTGTTCCAGCTCGGCCTGCAGCACGTCGCTGTCCTGCGTGGCCGCAAAGCGCTTGCCCAGCCGCAGCGTGAAGACGATGGGCAGCGGCGGCACGCGCCACAGCGGCCAGCCCTTGCTGAGGTAGGGCGAGTCGGTGTCGATGAACACCGTCTGGATCGGCGCCTGCGCCAGCTTGGCGATCAGCGTCACGCCGGGGCGAAATGGGTTGAGCGGTGGCGTCACCGTGCGCGTGCCTTCGGGGAAGATCACCAGCTGCCCGCCGTTGCGCAGGTCGTTCACCGCCAGCCGCACCATCATGCGCGCCGACTTGTTGCTGATGTAGCGCGCCAGCCGCGCACCCGCGCCGAGGAAGATGTTGCCCATCAGGTCGGCCTTCATGATGCAGGCGCTGCGCGGCAGCCTCGCCACCAGCAGGAGGGCGTCGAGCATGGTCGGATGGTTGGCCACGAAGATCACGCCGGGCTCGTTGCGCATCGGGTCCAGGCAGGTGGAGTCGATGCGCATCATGCCCGTCACCGACGCGAGCCACCAGAACATGCGGTAGGCGAACGCGATGGTCATGCGGCCCAGCGCGCGGGCCGGCCGCGTGGGCATCACGGGGTAGATCAGCATGGCCACGAAATTCCAGACCAGCGAGATCAGGCCCAGGAAAAGCAGCAGTGCGTAAAGCATCAACGCAAGCGGGATCGACGTGAGAATACGCAGCACTCGGGTCATTGAGTCAGTCGGGCGATCGGGCACCGGCAATTCAGGCCCGCAATCGACCGGCGGCGACCGTGTGCGCCTCGATCTCGACCAGCAGGTCGCTGCGGCAGATGTCGGCTTCCAGGTACACGGCGTGGCGCGCCATCGGCGCGTCGGCGCCGAGCGTGCTCTCGATGATGCCGCGCACCGCCTCGGTGTCCGATGGGTGCCGCACGTACACCACGCAGTCGAGCTCGGCCAGCGCGAACTTCGCAGTGCCGCGCTCATTGGCGGCGGTGATCACGGCCTGCAGGTTGCGCAGCGTTTCGCGGGTCTGCTCGCGCACGTCGCCGTGGTGGACGGTTTCGTGCCCGACGATGCTCGCGGTGCCGGAGATGAACAGCGCGATGTTGCCGTCGCCGATGTCCGACAGCGCCGCGCGCGAAAAGGTCGGCGAGCGCGGGCCGTAGGTTTCGGGGTAGCGGTAGGCGGAGACCTGCCGCGGGTTTTCCACCGGCAGCGGCGCCTGCTTGCCCGCCAGGAAGCGGATCGACAGCGCGCCCTGGTGGATGCCCAGCGCGCAGGCCGCCGGCGCGCCCTCGAAGGCGGCGCGCCCGGCTTCGAGGAAGGCTTCCTGGCGGCCGGCGTTGAACTGGCGGTAGCGTTCGAGCCCGCCACCGTCGGCGTTGATCTGCGGCAGGTAGTTCCAGATGCGCTGCAGGTGGGGCGTGCCGGCCTGGTCGAGCGTCTTGAACAGGTCGCTGTAGGCGCGGCGCGCGAGTTCGGTCAGGCCTTGTTTCTCGGCCGCCTCGTCGAGGTCGATGGCGCCCAGCAGCCAGTGGCCGTCGGTGCGCCAGCGCGCGATGCCGGTGGTGCCCGACTCGATGTGCGGGGCCGTCAGGTGCCACACGTCGGCCATTGCGCCGTTGGGCGAGAGCACGCGCGCATTGACCGTCGGCATCCACGCCACGCCGTGCGGCGTGCCGTAGCCCAGCGCCGCGAAGGGCGCCTTGCCGCCGGCGGCCAGCGCCAGGCTGTCGGGCAACGAAAGGCGCTCCACGCGCAGATGGGAAGAAGAGCTTGCGTCCTGGACTTGCACTGTCACTGTCACCTTGCCTCGACGATGTGGTCTGGTTTGATGGCGGTATAGGCAGAGAACACGCCGAGGCTGGCATTCCGGCGCACGTCGCGGAAACCCGCGTCGGCCAGCGCCTGCACCACCTGCTCGGGCGGAATGCAGGCCTCGATCGTGTCCCAGTAGTAGCGCCACAGTTCCGAGGTGTCCCGCCGGCGACCGACCACGCGGGCGATCAGCGGCACCACGGCGCGCATGTAGCCCTTGAGCAGCGCCGTCGCGACGCGGCCCTCGGGCTTGGTAATTTCAAGCACCACCACGCGCCCGCCGGGGCGCAGCACGCGATGGAATTCGCCGAAGGCGGCGGCCACGTCGCTGATGTGGCGCATGGCGTAGCCCATGCTCACGAAGTCGCAGCTGGCGTCGGGACGGGGCAGGGCCTCGGCCACGCCTTGCACCAGCTCCACGCCGGGCAGCTTCACCTGGTCCATCATGCCGGCGCTGGGATCCACACCCACGAGCTTGCCGGCCGGGCCGATGAGCTTCAGCGCCTCGCGCGCCACCAGCCCGGTGCCGATGCCCACGTCGAGCACCTCGGCGCCGGTCGCAAGGCCCGCCTGCTGCAGTGCCGCACGGCGGTAGGCGGGGCCGGTGCCGAAGGCAAGCACGCTCTCGATACGGTCGTAGTCGGCCGCCGTGTCGTCGAAGATTCGACGCAGGAACGCCTGGTGCTCTGCCTCGTTGCTGTAGTACAGCGGCAGGGGAGCGTGTGGCGGCAGGACGACGGGTGTCGCGGGGCCGCCTGTAGGCGATGGTGTCATCGAACGATTATCACCAAAAGCCCGGGCGCGAAATCCGGGGGGCGCCGGGCGTTGCGTGCGCCGGACAGTAAACTCGGAGCTTGCTTTGAAAACACAAGACAGCGAGATAGAAAGCCATGGCCGGACATAGCAAATGGGCAAACATTCAGCACCGCAAGGGCCGCCAGGACGAAAAACGCGGCAAGCTCTGGACCCGTGCCATTCGCGAAATCACGGTGGCGGCACGCGCAGGCGGCGCTGACCTCGGCTCCAACCCCCGGCTGCGGCTGGCGGTGGAAAAGGCCAAGGCCGTGAACCTGCCCATCGACACCATCAAGCGCAACATCGACAAGGCCACCGGCAACCTCGAAGGCGTCAACTACGAAGAAATTCGTTACGAAGGGTACGGCATCGGCGGCGCGGCCATCATCGTCGACACCATGACCGACAACCGCGTGCGCACCGTGGCCGAAGTGCGCCACGCCTTCTCCAAGCACGGCGGCAACATGGGCACCGAAGGCTCGGTGGCCTTCCAGTTCAAGCACTGCGGCCAGATCGTCTTTGCGCCCGGCACCGACGAAGACAAGGTGATGGAAGTGGCGCTCGAAGCCGGCGCCGAAGACGTCGTCACCGACGACGACGGCGCCATCGAGGTGCTCACCGCGGTCGCCGATTTCGAAGCCGTCAAGAACGCGCTCGAGGCCGCCGGCCTGAAGCCCGAGGTGGCCGAAGTCACCATGCGCGCGGAGAACCCGGTCGAAGTCACCGGCGAAGACGCCGCGAAAATGCAGAAATTGCTCGACGTGCTCGAGGACCTGGACGACGTGCAGGACGTTTATCACAACGCCTCCTTGTCCGAGTAGGCACGAATGAATGTTTGTTGAATCACAGCGAGAAATGAAGGCCCGCGAATGAAGGTACTGGTAATTGGGGGAGGGGGCCGTGAACACGCTCTGGCGTGGCGCCTGGCGCAGGCCACCCGGGTGAGCCGCGTGTACGTGGCGCCGGGCAACGGCGGCACCGCGAGCGACGAGCGCTACGACTGCATCGACATCACCGAGCCCGCCGCGCTGCGCGAATGGGCCATCAAGGAAAAGATCGCGCTGACCGTGGTCGGCCCCGAGGCGCCGCTGGCCGCGGGCGTGGTCGACGAGTTCCGCGCGCACGGCCTGCGCATCTTCGGGCCGACGCAGGCTGCCGCGCAGCTCGAGAGCTCCAAGGCGTTCTCCAAGGCGTTCATGAAGCGCCACAAGATCCCCACGGCCGAATACGAAGCCTTCACCGATGCCGCCGCGGCGCATGCCTACATCGACGCCAAGGGCGCACCCATCGTCGTCAAAGCCGACGGCCTGGCGGCAGGCAAGGGCGTGGTGGTCGCCATGACCGCGCAGGAAGCGCACGAGGCGGTCGACTTCATGCTGGTCGACAACAAGTTTGGCGTGTCGCACAACGAGGGCGGCGCGCGCGTCGTCATCGAAGAATTCCTGCAGGGCGAGGAAGCCAGCTTCATCGTGCTGTGCGACGGCAAGAACGTCACCGCGCTGGCCACCAGCCAGGACCACAAGCGCCTGCTCGACAACGACGAAGGCCCCAATACCGGCGGCATGGGCGCGTATTCGCCCGCGCCGGTGGTCACGGCCGAGGTGCATGCGCGCGCCATGCGCGAAATCATCCTGCCGACCATCCGCGGCATGGAAAAAGACGGCATTCCCTACACCGGCTTCCTGTACGCCGGCCTGATGATCGACGCGGCCGGCCATCCGAAGACGCTCGAATTCAACTGCCGCATGGGCGACCCCGAGACGCAGCCCATCATGATGCGGCTGAAGTCCGACCTGTTCGAGGTGTTCTGGCACGCCACCGACGGCACGCTCGACCAGGTCGAGCTGCAGTGGGACCGCCGCGTGGCGCTGGGCGTGGTGATGGCCGCGCACGGCTACCCGCTGTCGCCGCGCAAGGGCGACCGCATCACCGGCATCCCGGCCGAGGCGCCCGATGCCGTGGTGTTCCACGCCGGCACCACGCTGGAAAACGGCGAGCTCAAGACCAGCGGCGGCCGCGTGCTCTGCGTGACCGTGCTGGCCGACAGCGTCAAGCTTGCGCAGCAGCGGGCCTACGAGGTGGCGGCGCGCGTCAATTTCGACGGCGCCCAATACCGCAAGGACATCGGATTCCGCGCCGTGCACGCGCGCAACACACCCAACGCTTGATGCAGCAAACCAACCCGGCGGCGGTCGGCGACTACCTGCGCGGTCTGCAGCAGTCGATCATTTCAGCGGTGGAAAAGGCCGACGGTGGCGCGTGCGTGCGCGACGCCTGGCAAAAAGAGCCCGGTGAGCCGCTGCAGGGCCAGGGCCTGACCTGCATCCGCGAAGGCGGGGAACTGTTCGAGCGCGCCGGCTGCGGCTTCTCGCAGGTGCGCGGCCCCAGGCTGCCGCCATCGGCCACGCAGAACCGGCCCGAGCTGTCGGGCGCGCCTTTCGAGGCGATGGGCGTGTCGCTTGTGTTCCATCCGCGCAACCCCTACGTGCCGATCGTCCACATGAATGTGCGCATGCTCGCGGCACTTCCTGAAGGCGGCGAACCGGTCTGCTGGTTCGGCGGCGGCATGGACCTCACGCCGTGCTACGGCTTCGAGGAAGACGCGGTGCACTTCCACACCGTGTGCCGCGATGCGCTCGCGCCCTTCGGCGAAGACAAGTACCCGCGCTTCAAGACGTGGTGCGACGAGTATTTCTTCCTGAAGCACCGCAACGAGCAGCGCGGCATCGGCGGCATCTTCTTCGACGACTTTTCGGAAGGCGGCTTCGAGAACGGCTTTGCCTTGATGCGCTCGGTGGGCGACGGCTTCCTGCCTGCCTACCTGCCCGTGGTCGAGCGCCGCCGCGCCATGCCTTACACCGAGCGCGAGCGCAACTTCCAGCTCTACCGTCGCGGACGCTATGTCGAGTTCAACCTCGTGTGGGACCGCGGCACGCACTTCGGCCTGCAGTCCGGTGGGCGCACGGAATCGATCCTGCTGTCGATGCCGCCGCTGGCGAGCTGGGCCTACCAGCAACGGCCCGAGCCGGGCAGCCCGGAAGCCGCGCTGTACAGCGACTTCATCGTGCGGCGCGACTGGCTGTGATTTCTTCTTCCGGCAAGGTGCCGCGCATCGGTGTCTTCGGCGGCGCGTTCGATCCGCCGCACAACGCCCATGTGGCGCTGGCCGATGCCGCGCTTGCGCAGCTCGATCTGTCCGAGCTGCATGTCATTCCCACCGGGCAGGCCTGGCACAAGAGCAGGGCGCTCACGCCGAAGGAAGACCGCCTCGCGATGACGCGGCTGGCCTTCGCGGGACTGAAAGGCACCGTCGTCGTCGACAGCCGCGAAGTGCTGCGCGACGGTCCCACCTACACGCTCGACACCCTGCACGAACTGCAGAAAGAGCAGCCCGGCGCGCAGCTCGTGCTGATCATGGGAGCCGACCAGGCAAGCGCGCTGCCGACCTGGCATGGCTGGCAGGATATACTCGGCATTGCTATCGTTTCTGTAGCGTATCGCGCATTATCGACGGGCGACACTGCTCGTTTTGATCCGAAGATGCTGCCCGGCCTCCCGGCCGGTGCGCGTTTCGAGGCGCTCGAATTGCCACCTATGGACATCAGCGCCACCGAGATTCGGCGGCGCGCGGCGCTTGGCGTGGACATTTCCTCGCTGGTTCCGGCCACGGTTGCACGCTATATTGACCAACACCACCTCTACCGCTCTGCCTGATGACCACTGAAGCCGCCGCCAAAAAAGACACCCAGAAACTCCAGCGAGCCATCATCGATGGTCTCGAAGACGTCAAGGCGCAGGACATCCAGGTATTCGACACGGAGCATCTGTCACCGCTGTTCGAGCGCGTGATCGTCGCGTCGGGCACCTCGAACCGCCAGACCAAGGCGCTTGCAGCCAGCGTGCGCGACGCCGTGCGCGAAGCCGGTTTCGGCAAGCCGCGCATCGAGGGCGAGGAAAACGGCGAGTGGATCATCGTGGACTGCGGCGCCGCGGTCGCGCACATCATGCAGCCGGCCATCCGCCAGTACTACCACCTCGAAGAGATCTGGGGCGACAAGCCGGTGCGCGCCAAGCTCGGTGGTGCCAAGCCCGCAGCGTCCACGAGTTCGTCCACCAAGGACGAGCCGGAAACCAAGAAGAAGGGCGCCGCCAAGGAGCCCACGCTGCGCCGCTCGAGCGCCGCCAAGACCGCGATCCGCGCAGCCGAGCAGGAAGCCAAGGCAGCGAAGGCACCGGCGAAGAAGGCTGCCTCCAAGACCACGGCCAAGACTGCAGCGAAGAAGGCGCCCGCCAAGACGGCCGGCGCCACCACGGCGCGCGTGCCGGTCAAGGTCGTCGGCAAGCCGGCGGCCAAGAAGCCCGCTGCCAAGAAGGCGGCAGCCAAGAAGGCGCCAGCCCGCCGCGCATGAAGCTGCTGGTGGTTGCCGTCGGGCAGCGCATGCCCGATTGGGCACAGACTGCCTGGGACGACTACGCCAAGCGCTTTCCGCCGGAACTCAAGCTCGAGTTGCGCGCGGTCAAGACCGAGCCGCGCGGCTCCAAATCACTCGAAACCCTGTACGCCGCCGAGCGCGAGCGCATCGAAGGCGCCATTGCGCGCGGCATGCGCATCGTCGTGCTCGACGAGCGCGGCACCGCGCTGACCACCAAGGCGCTGGCGGCCCGGCTGCAGTCCTGGCAAGGCGAGGGCGACGATGTCGCGCTTGTCATCGGCGGTCCCGACGGACTCGATCCGGCCTTCAAGGCCGCGGCCCACGAGCGCATCCGGCTGTCCGACCTGACCCTGCCGCACGCGATGGCGCGCGTTCTGCTGGTCGAGCAGCTGTACCGGGCCTGGTCGGTGAACGCAGGCCATCCCTACCACCGCGAATGAAGCGCCCCGGCGGGCGGGATGCGGCTGCTGCGCGGCTTCATCCACCAGGCCGGCCGGCTGCGGCGCGGCGGGCAGCAGCTTCGCAGGAGAACTGAACCTTGTCCGACTTCATCTACCTCGCCTCGCAAAGCCCGCGCCGTGCGCAGCTGCTGGGCCAGCTCGGTATTCGCCATGCATTGCTGCTCGCCGACGCCGACGAAGACGCAGAGTCGCTCGAAGCGGTGCTGCCGAACGAGGCGCCGGCCTCCTATGTGCAGCGCGTGACCGCCCTCAAGCTCGATGCGGCCGTGGCGCGGCTGCGGCGGCGCGGGCTGGCCAACGCGCCGGTGCTCTGCGCCGACACCACCGTCGCGCTGGGCCGCACCATTCTCGGCAAGCCCGACGACGCCGCGGATGCCGCGCGCATGCTCGCCATGCTCTCGGGCACCACGCACCGCGTGCTGACGGCCGTGGCCCTGCAGGACGGCGACCGGCGCCATGCCGCGCTCAGCGTCTCGCGCGTGCGCTTCGCGAAGATCACCGAGGCGCAGGTTGCCCGCTACGCCGAAAGCGGCGAGCCGCTCGGCAAGGCCGGGGCCTATGCCATCCAGGGCGCGGCGGCTGCGTTCATCGAGCACATCAGCGGGTCCTATTCGGGCATCATGGGACTTCCCATGTTCGAGACCGCCGAGCTGCTCCGGGGCGCCGGTTTCAATACCTGACAAGAATTCCATGCAAGACATCCTGATCAACTGGTCCCCGCAGGAGACCCGTGTGGCGCTGGTCGAGCACGGCGCGGTGCAAGAGCTGCACGTCGAGCGCACGCTGGAGCGCGGGCTGGTCGGCAACATCTACCTCGGCAAGGTGTCGCGCGTGCTGCCGGGCATGCAGTCGGCCTTCATCGACATCGGCCTGGAGCGCACCGCCTTCCTGCACGTGGCCGACATCGTGGCGCCGTTCACGCCGGGCTCGCGGCCCAGCGCGCCGGCGCCGGAACGAGACCACCGCAACGGCGGGCCGATGGTGCCCATCGAGAAGCAGGTGTTCGAAGGCCAGTCGCTGCTGGTGCAGGTCATCAAGGACCCGATCGGCACCAAGGGCGCGCGGCTGTCGACGCAGATCAGCATCGCCGGGCGGCTGCTGGTGTTCCTGCCGCAGGACAACCATATCGGCGTGTCGCAGAAGATTCCTTCGGACCAGCGCGAGTCGCTGCGCAACCGCATGCTGGCGCTGATCGAGGCGGCCGCGGCGGCCGACAGCGGCGGCGTGGTGCCGGCGAACACCGGCGGCTTCATCCTGCGCACCAACGGAGAGGATTCGTCCGACCCCGAGCTGGCCGAAGACATTGCCTACCTGCGCAAGACATGGTCGCGCATCCGCGACGCCTCGATGCGCATGCCGGCGATGTCGCTGCTGCACCAGGACCTGAGCCTGCTGCAGCGGGTGCTGCGCGACATGACGGGCGAAGACACGCAGACCATCCGCATCGATTCGCGCGAGCAGTTCGAGGTGCTGCTGAAGTTCGGCCTCGAATTCATGCCCAAGGCGGCGGGCAAGCTGCAGCACTACAAGGGCGAGCGGCCGATCTTCGATTTGTATTCGGTCGACGAGGAAATCGCCAAGGCGCTGGGGCGGCGCGTCGAGCTCAAGTCGGGCGGCTACCTCGTGGTCGACCAGACCGAGGCACTGACCACGGTGGACGTGAACACCGGCGGCTTCGTCGGCGCACGCAACTTCGACGACACCATCTTCAAGACCAACCTGGAGGCGGCGCAGGCCATTGCGCGGCAGCTGCGGCTGCGCAACCTGGGCGGGATCATCATCGTCGACTTCATCGACATGGGGCGCGACGACCACCGCGAGCAGGTGCTGGCCGAATTCCGCAAGCAACTGGCGCGCGACCGGGTGAAGACGACAGCTGGCGGTTTCTCGCAGCTTGGCCTGGTCGAGATGACGCGCAAGCGCACGCGCGAATCGCTGGCGCACATGCTGTGCGAACCCTGCGCGGCCTGCGGCGGACAGGGCATCGTGAAGACCGCGCGCAGCGTGGCCTACGACGTGATGCGGGAGATATTGCGCGAGGCGCGCCAGTTCACGCCGCGCGAGTTCCGCATCGTGTCGTCGCCGCAGGTGATCGAACTGTTCCTTGACGAGGAAAGCCAGCACCTGGCGGGCCTGAGCGACTTCATCGGCAAGCCGATTTCGCTGCAGTCCGAGCCGGCGATCGGGCAGGGGCAGTACGACATCGTGCTGCTCTGACCCGAGCGCTTTGCGCTGATCAGAGCGTCGGGTCTTGCCCCGGCGGCGCGCTGCGCACCGCCAGCGTCTGCAGCCGCGCATACAGGCCGTCGAGCTGCATCAGCTGCTCGTGGCTGCCTTGCTCGGCAATGCGGCCTTGCTCCATCACGATGATGCGGTCCGCGTGCTGGATGGTCGACAGGCGGTGGGCCACGATCAGCGTGGTGCGGTTCTGCATGAGGCGCTGCAGGGCGTCCTGCACGAGGCGCTCCGATTCGGTGTCGAGCGCGGAGGTGGCCTCGTCGAGCAGCAGCACCGGCGCGTTCTTGTAGAGCGCACGGGCGATGGCCAAGCGCTGGCGTTGGCCGCCCGAGAGCTGCGTGGCGTTGTGGCCCAGCACGGTGTCGATACCCTGGGGCAGGTTCTCCACGTGCGAGCTCAGGTTGGCCGCCTCTATGCACTGCAGCACGCGTTCGCGATCGATTTCCGCGCCCAGCGCCACGTTGGCCGCGAGGGTCTCGTTGAGCATCACCACGTCCTGGCTGACCATCGCGAACTGCGCGCGCAGGCTCTTCAGCTGCCATTCGCTGGTGTCGTGTCCGTCGAGCAGCACCTGGCCGCTGCTGGGTTGCACGAAGCGCGGCAGCAGGTTCACCAGCGTGGTCTTGCCCGAACCCGAAGGCCCGACGAAGGCCACCACCTGGCCGGGTTGGATGGTCAGGCTCACGCCGTCGAGGGCGCGCTGCTCGTCGTCGCCGCGGTAGCTGACCTGCACGTTGCGCAGTTCGATGTGGCCATCGGCGTGGTCGAGGCTGAACGTGCCCTGCGACTCCGGGGCGACCTCGTCGATCAGCACCAGTCCGCGCTCCAGTGCGGCCAGTCCGCGCGTGATCGGCCCGGCCACCTCGGCCAGCCGGCGGATGGGCGCGATCAGCATCAGCATGGCCGTGATGTAGGCAACGAAGCCGCCCACGGTGAAGCCCTGCTTGCCGCTTTGCCACAGCGCGATCATCACCACCACCGACAGTGCCAGCGAGGCCATCATCTGCGTGAGCGGCGTGGTCGCGGCCTGGGCGATGGTCGATTTCACGGCCAGGCGGTTCAGGCGCTGGCTCAGCTGTTCGAAGCGATGGCCCTGCGCGCCTTCGGCCCCGTGCAGGCGCACCACGCGGTGGGCGAGCACGTTTTCCTCGACCACGTAGGCCAGCTCGTCGGTGGCCTGCTGGCCCTGCTGCGTGAGCCGGTAGAGCCGCTTGGAGAACACCTTCATGATCCACGAGATGCTGGGCACCAGGAAGGCCACGATGAGAGTGAGCTTCCAGTTCAGGTAGACCAGATAGCCCAGCAGCGCGATCAGCGTGAAGCCGTCGCGCGAAAGGCCGAGCAGCGCCTGCACCAGCAGCATCGCGCCGGTCTGTACTTCGTAGACCACGGTGTTCGAAAGCGCGCTGGCCGACTGCCGCGCGAACAGCGCGAGCTCGGCGCCGAGCAGGCGCTCGAACATCACCCGCCGCAGCTTCTGCATGCCCTCGTTGGCGATGCGCGAGAGGGCGTACTGGGAAATGAACTGGGCGATGCCGCGCACCGCGAACAGCAGCAGCACGGCGGCGGGCACGAACCACAGCGGCATCTCGCCGCGCGTGAAGCCGCGGTCGAGCAGCGGCTTGAGCAGGGCGGCCATGAGCGGCTCGGTGATTGCCGCCAGCATCGCCCCGCTCAATCCAAGGGCCCACCATTGGCGCGAGCCGCCGAACCAGGTCATGAGTCGCGCCAGGCGGCGCATCAGGGGAGGGCGAGGAGTCTCGCCGCCGGGGGAAGCTTGCATGGCGGCGGATTCTACGGGTGGGCCCGTTTCGGGCTTCCTGAAGTGATTCTGTAGGACCGCGCCGCTGGATAAACGTTTTGTGACGGCGTCTCCAAACCAGTGTGTAACATGTGGCCCGTCAAGCCGGGGAGAACTTTTTACCCGGAAACCTCTCCGAACCGCATGAACAAGCCGTTGCCAACTCCAATTCCAACTCCTTCTTCATCGCTATTTGCACGCCGCACCCTCATTGCGGCACTTGCCGCCACTCCCATGCTTCCTGCACTGGCCCAGTTCCGGGTCGAAGTGTCGGGCGTCGGGCTGACGCAGCTGCCAATCGCGCTTGTTCCCTTCAAGGGCCAGGAATCCTCCCCGCAGAAAATCTCCGACATCGTCCAGGCCGACCTGGAGCGAAGCGGCCAGTTCCGTGGCGTCGATGCTTCCGGCCAGGCACTGGACGAAGCTTCGCGCCCCGACCTGTCGCTGTGGCGGCAGCGCACCGCCGACTCGCTCGTGGTGGGCAGCGTCAGCCGCCTGGCCGACGGCCGTTTCGACGTGCGTTTCCGCCTGTGGGACGTGGTCAAGGGCCAGGACCTCGGCGGCCAGAGCTACACGGTGCCGCAAGGCGACCTGCGGCTGGCTTCGCACCGCATCGCTGACTACGTCTATGAAAAGCTGACCGGCGAAAAAGGCATCTTCTCGACCCGCATCGCCTACGTCACCAAGGCCGGCAGCCGCTATTCGCTGTGGGTGGCCGACGCCGACGGCGAGAACGCGCAAGCCGCGCTGGCCAGCCCCGAGCCGATCATCTCGCCCTGCTGGTCGTCCAACGGCCAGCAACTGGCGTATGTGTCCTTCGAGTCGCGCAAGCCGGTCGTCTACGTGCACAACGTGGCCAGTGGCCAGCGCCGCCTTCTCGCGAACTTCAAGGGATCGAACAGCGCACCTGCATGGGCACCCGACGGCAATTCGCTCGCGGTCACCCTCAGCCGTGACGGCGGCTCGCAGCTCTTCACCATTCCGGCCGGCGGCGGCGAACCGCGCCGCCTCACGCAAAGCTCGAGCATCGACACCGAGCCGGCGTTCTCGGCCGACGGCAGCACCATCTACTTCGTCAGCGACCGTGGCGGTGCCCCGCAGATCTACAAGATGGGCGCTGGTGGCGGCAACCCGACGCGCGTGACCTTCAGCGGCACCTACAACATTTCTCCGGCTGTCAGCGGCGATGGCCGGTGGTTGGCCTACATCTCCCGTGTGGGAGGTGCATTCAAACTCCATGTGATGGAGTTGGCCACCGGCAATGTCAGCGCCATCACGGATACCACCGCCGACGAGAGCCCGAGTTTTGCCCCGAACAGCAAATTGATCGTCTACGCCACGCAGCTGCAAGGCCGCGAGGCCCTGATGACGACCACTTTGGATGGAAAAATAAAGGCACGACTGGCTGGGCAGGCGGGAGACATAAGAGAACCGGACTGGGGTCCGTTTCAAAAGCAATGATTAGGTTTACTTGAGGAGTTCCAAATGTTGAAACGTACGATCTATTCGCTGGCCATCGTGGCTCTTATTGCCGGTTGCTCGTCGGGCACCAAGCTCAACGAAACGCCGGTGACCGACCGCTCCGGCACCGCCGGCGGCCAGCAAGGTGGCGCTAGCGCCGTGGCTCCCGTGACCATCGATCCGAACGCGGGCACCGCGCAAGGTCCGGTGGGCGTGGCGCGCATCATCTACTTCGATTACGACAGCTACACGGTCAAGCCCGAGTTCCAGTCGGCCATCGACGGTCATGCACGTTTCCTCAAGGCCAACCCGCAGCGTCGCGTGTCGATCGAAGGTCACACCGACGAACGCGGCGGCCGCGAATACAACCTGGCACTGGGCCAGAAGCGCTCCGAAGCCGTGCGTCGTGCACTGACCCTGCTGGGCGTGAACGACAACCAGATCGAAGCCGTGAGCTTCGGCAAGGAAAAGCCTGCCGTCCAGGGGTCGGGTGAAGAAGTCTGGGCGCAGAACCGTCGCGCCGAAATCACGTACCGCCAGTGATGCACCGCGCTGTGTTGCGAGGCGCGGCGCTGGCTGCCGCCTTGCTTTGTGTCTCGGTGGGGTCGCAGGCCGCACTGTTCGAGGATGACGAGGCTCGCCGCGCCATCCTCGACTTGCGCCAGCGCGTCGAGGCCATGCGCCAGCAAACCGACCAGCGACTGACCGACGAGAACGGCCAATTGCGTCGCAGCCTGCTCGACCTGCAGAACCAGATCGAGCAGATGCGAGGCGACCTGGCGCGCATGACCGGCCAGAACGAGCAGCTCACGCGCACCGTGAGCGAAATGCAGTCGCGCCAGACCACCCTCGACGACAAGCTCAAGCAGAGCGAGCCTTCGAAGGTGTCGGTGGACGGCCGCGAGTTCAACGCCGATCCGAAGGAAAAGGCCGATTTCGACGCCGCCCTCGGTGTGTTCCGCTCGGGCCAGTTCGCGCAGGCGCAGACCGCGTTCGCCGAATTCGTCAAGCGCTACCCGCAGAGCGGCTACAACGCCTCGGCGCTGTTCTGGCTGGGCAACGCCCAGTACGCCACGCGCAACTACAACGAAGCGATCGCGAATTTCCGCTCGATGCTGTCGCTCGCGCCCGACCATGCCAAGGCCCCCGAGGCCGTGCTGTCGATCGCGAACTGCCAGATCGAACTGAAGGACACGCGCGCCGCTCGCCGCACGCTGGAAGACCTGACCAAGGCCTACCCGCAGTCGGAAGCCGCGCAAGCCGGCCGCGAACGCCTTTCGCGTTTGCGCTGATGCAGGCGGAGCCTTCCGCTTGAGCGCGATCATCACTGCCGCGATCACCACTCCTCCTGCCGCCGCGGATGTCGTCATCGACACCGCGGCGCCTGACCATGCGCGCCGCTTCGGCGGACTGGAGCGCCTGTACGGCGTGGCGGGTGCGGCACGCATCCGCAATGCGCACGTGCTGGTCGTCGGCATCGGCGGGGTGGGGTCGTGGGCGGTCGAGGCGCTGGCACGCAGCGGGGTCGGGCGGCTGACGCTGGTCGACCTGGACCACGTGTCCGAATCGAACATCAACCGCCAGATCCACGCGCTCGATGCGACCGTGGGCCAGGCGAAGGTCGAAGCCATGCGCGACCGCATTGCGCAGATCAACCCGGACTGCAGGGTGCTCGCGGTGGACGAGTTCGTGGAGCCGGGCAACTGGTCGAGCGTGCTCGAGGCGGCGCAGGCAGCGAACGGGCCGGTGACTGCCGTCGTCGACGCATGCGACCAGGTGAAGGCCAAGCTGACGATGGCCGCATGGGCACGCGCATCGCGCGCCGCCTTCATCACCGTGGGCGCGGCGGGCGGCAAGCGGCAGGCACACAAGGTCGACATCGACGACCTGTCGCTCGTCACGCATGACCCGCTGCTGGCCCAACTGCGCCAACGCCTGCGCAAGGAACATGGCGCTCCGCGCGAAGGCCGCAAGATCGGCGTGACCTGCGTCTTCAGCCGCGAGAGCGTGGCGCCGCCCGATGCTTCGTGCGCGATCGAAGGCGACGGCTCGCTCAACTGCCACGGCTATGGTTCGGTCGTCAGCGTGACCGCGACTTTCGGCCAATGTGCGGCAGGTTGGGT
This sequence comes from Variovorax sp. MPBD4-3, assembly GCF_058809745.1. Classification (NCBI taxonomy): domain Bacteria; kingdom Pseudomonadati; phylum Pseudomonadota; class Betaproteobacteria; order Burkholderiales; family Comamonadaceae; genus Variovorax; species Variovorax sp. MPBD4-3. The sequence goes on along the minus strand of NZ_JBXASW010000020.1, from coordinate 42,942 downwards.
TCTCGACAAAATCGCCTCAAACCTCACGCTATAATCTTAGGCTTTGCTGGATTCAACGCCGGCAAGAAGCAAAGAATGGTTCCGGGACGTTAGCTCAGTTGGTAGAGCAGCGGACTTTTAATCCGTTGGTCACTGGTTCGAATCCAGTACGTCCTACCAGAACTCCAGAGCGCTCGCCATACAGGCCGAGCGCTCTTTTTTTTGCGGCGGGCCAGCTCGCAATATCAACAGCGCGCGGCCCTCCACGCTCTGCTCAGATCGCGACCTTCTTGTGTTCGCCGAGATCCTTCGGCGGCTCGCCCGTGATGGCGGCCTTCGCCATCTTGTACAGCTGCACCATCTTGCTGTCGTCCACGTCCCAGTATTCCGCACCGACCACGGTCACGGCGAGCAGGCCGAGGTTGGGGTCGGTCGGGCCGTTGGGGAACCAGGCCTGCGCCATCTTGTTGAAGAGCGCCTCTTTCTTCGCCTGGTCTTCGAGCAGCGCGGCATTGCCCGACACCGAGACGTAGCTGTCGTCGTCGGTGTTCGCATACGCGATGTTCACCACCGGGTCGCTGGCGACGTGGCGCGCGATGTCGCCGTTCTTGGGCACGAAGAAGTAGAGCGTGCGCACGTCGTCGCCGTCCTTGTTCTGCGTGGTCAGGGGATGGCTGTGCAGCTGGCCGTCGCCGTGGCGGTGGGTCAGCATGCCGAAGCGGGTGTCCTTGATGAGGTCCCAGAGCTTGCCTTGGTCGTTGGTGGTCGTCGTCATGTCGGAACTCCAGAAAAGTGAAGCTAAAGAATGGGATCGCGATGGATGTGTGCGATCAGGAAGAGACCTCACCGTAAGCGCGCCGCACGCCGCGCCGTGAGGACACACGGCGCACAGCCGTGTGGTCCCACGCCGACAAGACCTGCCAGGGGCAACGCTCGCCGTTGACAATGTCCTCATGCCGCCGCGCCACCGCATCGTTCCCCTCATCGTCGCCTCGCCTCTGTTCCTGCAGAACCTCGACACCTCGGTCATGGCAACGGCGCTGCCGACCATCGCGAGTGCGCTCGATGTGAGCGTGCTGCACCTGAACCTCGCGATCACTTCCTACCTGCTGAGCCTGGCGGTTTTTCTTCCCGTCAGCGGCTGGCTGGCCGAGCGCTTCGGGCCCCGGCGGGTGTTCTGCGTGGCGGTGGCTTTCTTCTCGCTGGGCTCGACCTTGTGCGGCGCCGCGCAGACGCTGCCGCAGCTGGTGGCGTTCCGGGTGCTGCAGGGGCTGGGCGGCGCGATGATGCTGCCGGTGGGACGGCTGATTCTTCTGCGCAGCGTGCCGCCGGCGCAGATGGTGTCGGCCATGGTGTGGTTCACCGTGCCGCCCGCGTTCGGCCGGCTGGCCGGTCCGCTGTTCGGCGGCGCCATCGTCACGCTGGCTTCGTGGCGGTGGATCTTCCTCGTCAACATCCCGTTCGGCCTGCTGGCGATTGCCGGTGCGCTGCGCTTCATCAACGACCTGCCCGAGGACAGCTCGCCGGCGCCCTTCGACATCGAGGGCTTCGTGCTGCTGGCCGTGGGCCTGACGTCGCTGCTCGGCAGCCTGGAGATGGTCGGCAAGTCGCTGCTGCCGGTGCAGGCGATCTGGGCGATGGCGGGCTTCGGCTTGCTGGTGTCGCTGGTGTATCACCTGCGAAGCCGCAACAAGGCAGCCCCGCTGATCGACCTGGGCATTCTTCGGTTCTCGACGTACCGTGCATCGATCATCGGCGGCACGCCACTGCGCATCGCCATCGGTGCCTCGCCGTTCCTGCTGCCGCTGATGTTGCAGCTGGGCTTCGGGCTATCGCCGCTGGCCTCGGGCAGCCTGACGATGGCCACCGCGCTGGGCTCGCTGGCCACGCGCACCCTGATGGCCAAGGCGATCCGCACGATCGGTTTCCGCTCGCTGCTCATCGGCGCGACCTGCCTGACCAGCCTTTGCTACGTGAGCTACGGCCACTTCCGCCCGAGCACCCCGCATGTGCAGATATTCGTCACGCTGCTGTTCGGCGGGCTGGTGAACTCGATGGCGATGGTGTCGCTGCAGACCCTCGGCTTTTCGCAGATTCCCAAGCCACGCATGAGCCACGCTGCCACGCTCAACAGCATGGCGCAGCAGCTGTCGCTGAGCCTGGGCGTGACGCTCGGCGCCACGCTGGTCACGCTGGCCGCGTGGTGGAACGGCAGCGGCGCGGATCGGCTCACGGCGGAAGATTTTTCTCCGGCATTCGGCGTGGTGGGGGCGATGACGTTGCTGTCGCTGCTGTCGTTCACCAAGCTGTCGAAGGAGGAGGGGGCGGGCTTGCGCTAGGGCTTTTGCGATTCATTCGCCCCGGGCTGCTCCAGCTTCACCGAAATGCCATAGAGCGCCAGCATCCCCACCATGTGCCCGACCGAAACCCCGGGCTCGCCCGATTCGATGCGCGCGATCGTCTGCACATGAACCCCCAGCCGCGCACCCGCGGCGGCCTGGCCTTCGCCGGCGCTCGTGCGCGCCAGCTTGGCCGCGGCGCCCAGCGCCTTGATGGTCTGGAGGGCGTCTTCCCCGATATCGACTGAAATTCGTTTGCCTTGGGCCATTTGCGCATTGTCTGCCACCGGACGGGCGCGCGGCGCCCGGCGGGCACAATCCGGGGCTACAGCCCCCACATTGCATGCGAATCCACGAACTGAAACGACGACTCCGGGAAGCCGGCGCGGGTCCCAGCCACGAGCAGCGGATCCTGCGGCTGTGGTCCCATGCGCTGCCGCGCAACAGCGGCAGGCGCCTGCCGGCGAGCTTCTTCCCGTCGTCGCTGATGGAAGCGCTGCCGTCCATCGAAGCCGAGCTCGCCGGGCTGGCGCGCATCCATGCGGCCCACCCGGGCGCCGACGGTTCCGAGCGGCTGCTGGTCGCGCTCGCGGACGGCCAGACCGTCGAAAGCGTGCTGCTGCCGCGCGACGGCCTCTGCGTTTCCTCGCAGGTCGGTTGTGCCGTCGGGTGCCAGTTCTGCATGACGGGCCGCGACGGCCTGCTGCGCCAGGTGGGCAGCGCCGAGATCATTGCCCAGGTGGCGCTCGCGCGCATGCGCCGGCCGGTGCGCAAGGTGGTGTTCATGGGCATGGGCGAGCCGGCCCACAACCTGGACAACGTGCTGGAAGCCATCGAGCTGCTCGGCACCGTGGGCAACGTGGGCCACAAGAACCTGGTGTTCTCCACCGTGGGCGATCCGCGCGTGTTCGAGCGGCTGCTGCAGGAGCGCGTGAGGCCCGCGCTGGCGCTTTCGCTGCACACCACCAAGGCCGAGCTGCGCCGGAAGCTTCTTCCGCGCGCCCCGAACATGACGCCGGAAGAACTGGTCGCCGAAGGCGAACGCTATGCGCGGGCCACGGGCTACCCGATCCAGTACCAGTGGACCCTGCTCGAAGGCGTGAACGACGGGCAGGACGAGATCGACGGCATCGTGCGGCTGCTTTCCGGCAAGTACTGCGTGCTGAACATGATTCCCTTCAACGCGGTCGACGGCGTGGCGTTCAGCCGGCCGTCGTGGGAACGCTGCGAGCAGATGGCTCGCACGCTGCACGAGCGCGGCATCCTGACCAAGCTGCGCAATTCGGCGGGGCAGGATGTCGACGGCGGCTGCGGCCAGCTGAGGGCGCGCGCCGCCGAAGTGGCCGCAGTGGCTGAAGTGCGGGTCGCGATGCCGACAAGAGCCGCGAACCGCAAATAGCCGCCCGAAGAGCCCGCCGACGCTGGCGTCCTCCACGAAGTCTCCCAGATTGGCCGCGATCATCGCGTTGCCCGTTCGATTCCTCCGGCGGGCACCTCCCTCCACAGGCCCTTTGCGAGATGGGGGCCATTCAGCCCGCCTTCGCGCGGGCTGCTTTTTTTGGGGGGTTCAGGCATCCGCCACTGCGTAGGGCGTGAACCGGCTTTCGTTCTCGTTCACGTCCAGCGGCCGCCCGATGAACGGAAACGCCCGCTGCGGGCAGGCGACGCGCTCGCACACCTTGCAGCCCATGCCGATGGGGGTGGGCACGTCCTGGTCGGTCAGGTCCAGGCCCTTGGAATAGATCAAGCGCGGCGCATGGCGAATGTCGCATCCCAGGCCGATGGCGAAGGTCTTGCTGGGCGAGGCGAAGCCGCGCTGCCCGTGCGATACCGTGCGCGCCACCCACAGGTAGGTGCGCCCGTCGGGCATGCGCGCGAGTTGCCGCAGCACGCGCCCGGGCTGCGCGAAGGCCTCGTACACGTTCCACAGCGGGCAGGTGCCGCCGGTCTTCGAGAAGTGGAAGTGCGTGGCCGACTGCCGCTTGGAGATGTTTCCGGCGCGGTCCACGCGAATGAAGAAGAAGGGCACGCCGGGTGCCCCGGGCCGCTGCATGGCGCTCAGGCGATGGCAGATGGTCTCGAAGCCGACACCGAAGCGGCGCGCCAGCAGGTCGATGTCGTAGCGCAGGGTTTCCGCGGCCTTCAGGAAAACGCCGTAGGGCAGCAGCACGGCGCTGGCGAAGTAGTTCGCCAGGCCGATGCGGGCCAGCGCATGCGTGGGGGCGTCGTTGAAGCTGGCGCTCTGCAGCAGTGATTCGATCAGCGTCGTCTGCTCCAGCAGCGCCAGCTGGGTTGCCAGCTGGAACGACTGCTGGCCGGGCTCCAGGCTGCCCGACAGGCGCAGCACGCGGCTGGCGGGGTCGTAGCGGCGCTGGCTGTCGATGGCGTCGTCGTCCGTGGGCACCACGCGCACGCCGTGCTGTTCCATGAGCCGTGACTGCAGCCATTCGGACAGCGAGCCGCCGTGGCCGCGCGCCTCGTCCGCGAGCTTTTCCGCGAGCAGGTCGAGTTCCTCGAAATGGTTCTGGTGCGCGAAGAAGAAATCGCGCACCGCCTCGAAAGGCATGGGGCGTGCATTCGTCAGTTCGCCCCGGCCGTCGCCGAGTTCGCCGGCCATGATCTCCAGGCGCTCCATGGCTTCCTGGTGGCGGCGGTGCAGCGCGAGCAGCGCGCGCGCCACCGCGGGCATCTGCGAGGCCACTTCGCGCAACTCGGGCAGGGCGACGGCTTCTCCGCCAGGGTTGTCGGCCAGCGCGTCGCGCATGCTCGAGACGAGCCGGGCTTCCTCGTCTTCCGAGAACTGCTGCACGTCGACGCCGAGCGTGCGGCTGACCTTCAGCAGCACGGCCACGGTCAGCGGCCGCTGGTTCTGCTCCAGCTGGTTGAGGTAGCTGGGCGACAGGCCCAGCGCCTGGGCGAGCGCCACCTGCGTCATGCCGCGTTCGGCGCGCAGCTTGCGCAGCCGCACACCCATGAATGTCTTGCTCATCGTGAAGCTCCTTCGGAATGCGCGCCGTTTTGCGAAACCTGTGTATTCGCAAGATTTGCAAACCAGGGCTTTTTCATTCGCAATGATTGGCTAATTCAGTCCTTCATTATGGCCACGCAATTGCGTAAATTGCGAACCATGACAAACCAGGACACGGCGCTCGAACTCATGGAAATCGTGTTCCCGGAGCACGCCAACCACTACGGCACGCTGTTCGGCGGCAACGCGCTGATGCTGATGTCCAAGGCGGCCTTCCTGGCGGCGCGCGCCTTCGCGCAGGCCGACGTGGTCATGGCCGGCTGCGGCGACGCGCAGTTCCTCGCACCCGTGCCGGTCGGCAGCGTGCTGCGGCTGCGCGCGTGGGTCAGCCGGCAGGGCCGCAGCTCGCTCACGGTCAGCGTCACCGGCACCTTCGAGCGACCGGGGCAGCCGGCGCGCGAGGCGCTGCGCTCCTTCTTCGAGATGGTCGTCGTCGACAAGAGCGGACGGCCCACGCGCATACCCAAGGCATATCCAGCACACCCGCATCCGGAAAAGGAAGAAGCATGAACGACACCGCAACCCTCGCCGCCCCCGGCTTCAAGCCCAAGAAATCCGTGGCGCTGTCCGGCGTGGCCGCCGGCAACACCGCGCTGTGCACGGTCGGGCGAACCGGCAACGACCTGCACTACCGCGGCTACGACATCCTCGACATCGCGCAAGTCTGCGAGTTCGAGGAAATCGCGCACCTGCTGGTGCACGGCAAGCTGCCCACGGCGGCGGAACTGCGCGCCTACAAGGCCAGGCTCAAGTCGATGCGCGGCCTGCCCGCGAGCCTGAAGGAAGCGCTGGAGCAACTGCCCGCCGGCGCCCACCCGATGGACGTGATGCGCACCGGCGTCTCGTCGCTGGGCTGCATGCTCCCCGAGAAGGAAGACCACAACCTGCCCGGCGCCCGCGACATCGCCGACCGGCTGATGGCGTCGCTGGGCTCGATGCTGCTGTACTGGTATCACTGGTCGACGCAGGGCAGGCGCATCGACGTGGAGACCGACGACGACTCGATCGGCGCGCACTTCCTGCACCTGCTGCACGGGTGCAAGCCCTCGGCGAGCTGGGAGCGGGCGATGCACACATCGCTCAACCTCTACGCCGAGCACGAGTTCAACGCCTCCACCTTCACCGCGCGCGTGGTGGCCGGCACCGGCTCCGACATGTACTCGGCCATCACCGGCGCCATCGGTGCGCTGCGCGGGCCCAAGCATGGCGGCGCCAACGAGGTGGCCTTCGAGATCCAGAAGCGCTACGACTCGCCCGACGAGGCCGAGGCCGACATCCGCCGCCGCGTGGAGGCGAAGGAAGTGGTGATCGGCTTCGGCCACCCGGTCTACACCGTGAGCGATCCGCGCAACGTGGTCATCAAGGGCGTGGCGAAGTCGCTGTCGGAAGAAGCCGGCTCGACCAAGATGTTCGACATTGCCGAGCGCCTGGAGGGCGTGATGTGGGAGGTCAAGAAGATGTTCCCCAACCTCGACTGGTTCAGCGCCGTGAGCTACCACATGATGGGCGTGCCCACGGCCATGTTCACGCCGCTGTTCGTCATCGCGCGCACCTCGGGGTGGGCCGCGCACATCATCGAGCAGCGCATCGACAACAAGATCATCCGGCCGAGCGCCAACTACAACGGGCCGGAAGACCTGAAGTTCGCGCCGATCCAGGATCGGAAGTAAAAATACAAGAAGAGACAAGAGAGAAAGCAGGTCCGCACGCGATGTGCGGGCCCGAGCGCCGCCCCATGAACAAGCAATACCGCAAGCCGCTTCCCGGCACCTCGCTGGACTATTTCGACGCGCGCGAAGCCGTCGAGGCCATCCGCCCGGGCGCCTGGGCCACGCTGCCCTACACCTCGCGCGTGCATGCCGAGAACCTCGTGCGCCGGTGCGACCCGGCCATCCTCCGGCAGAGCCTGACGCAGATCGTCGAGGGCAAGAGGGAACACGATTTCCCGTGGTTCCCTGCGCGGGTGGTGTGCCACGACATCCTCGGCCAGACCGCGCTGGTCGACCTGGCCGGCCTGCGCGACGCCATCGCACGCCAGGGCGGCGACCCGGCCCAGGTGAACCCGGTGGTGCCGGTGCAGCTCATCGTCGACCATTCGCTGGCGGTGGAGTGCGGCGGCTTCGACCCCGATGCCTTCGAGAAGAACCGCGCCATCGAAGACCGGCGCAACGAAGACCGCTTCCACTTCATCGAGTGGACGAAGCGGGCCTTCAAGAACATGGAGGTGATACCGCCGGGGAACGGGATCATGCATCAGATCAACCTGGAGCGGATGTCGCCCGTGGTGCATGCGCAGGACGGCGTGGCCTTCCCCGACACGCTGGTCGGCACCGACAGCCACACGCCGCACGTCGATGCGCTGGGCGTTGTCGCCATCGGCGTGGGCGGCCTGGAGGCCGAGAACGTGATGCTGGGCCGCGCCTCGTGGATGCGCCTGCCCGTCATCGTCGGCGTGAAGCTCTCGGGCCGGCCGCAGCCGGGCATCACGGCCACCGACGTGGTGCTGGCACTGACCGAGTTCCTGCGCAAGTCGAAGGTGGTGGGGGCATATCTGGAGTTCCATGGCGAGGGCGCCTCGAGCCTCACGCTCGGCGACCGCGCGACCATCTCGAACATGGCGCCCGAATACGGCGCCACCGCGGCCATGTTCGCCATCGACCCGCAGACCATCGACTATCTGCGCCTCACAGGCCGTGCCGACGAGCAGGTGCGGCTGGTCGAGACCTACGCCAGGCACACCGGCCTGTGGGCCGACGCGCTGAAAGACGCGCAGTACGAACGCGTGCTGCAGTTCGACCTTTCCACGGTCGTGCGCAACATGGCCGGCCCTTCGAACCCGCATGCGCGCGTGGCCACCGCCGACCTCGCGGCCCGTGGCATTGCCGCGCCGTGGAAGGACGAGCCGGGCCGCATGCCCGACGGCGCGGTGATCATCGCGGCCATCACCAGCTGCACCAACACCAGCAACCCGCGCAACGTGATCGCCGCCGGCCTGCTGGCGCGCAACGCCAACCGCGTCGGCCTCACGCGCAAGCCCTGGGTCAAGTCGTCGCTGGCGCCCGGCTCCAAGGCCGTGACGCTGTACCTGCAGGAAGCGGGCCTCATGGGCGAGCTGGAAAAGCTCGGCTTCGGCGTGGTGGCCTATGCCTGCACCTCGTGCAACGGCATGTCGGGCGCGCTCGACCCCGTCATCCAGCAGGAGATCGTCGAGCGCGACCTGTATGCGACGGCAGTGCTCTCGGGCAACCGCAACTTCGACGGCCGCATCCACCCGTATGCGAAGCAGGCGTTCCTTGCCTCGCCGCCGCTGGTGGTGGCCTACGCCATTGCCGGCACGGTGCGCTTCGACATCGAGAAAGACGTGCTGACGGTGGTCGACGGCAAGGAGATTCGCCTGAAGGACATCTGGCCGGCCGACGAAGAGATCGACGCCATCGTGAAGTCGAGCGTCAAGCCTGAGCACTTCCGCCAGGTGTACGAACCGATGTTCGCCATTCGGCCCGACACCGGCGAGAAGGTGACGCCGCTGTACGACTGGCGCGCCGCGTCCACCTACATCCGCCGCCCGCCTTATTGGGAAGGCGCGCTGGCCGGCCAACGTACGCTCAGCGGCATGCGTCCGCTGGCGGTGCTGCCGGACAACATCACCACCGACCACCTGTCGCCGTCCAACGCGATCATGATGGACAGCGCGGCCGGCGAGTACCTGCACAGGATGGGCCTGCCCGAGGAAGACTTCAATTCCTACGCCACCCACCGCGGCGACCACCTCACCGCGCAGCGCGCCACCTTCGCCAACCCCACGCTCAGGAACGAGATGGTGCGCAATGCCGACGGCGCGGTGCGGGCCGGCTCGCTGGCGCGCGTGGAGCCGGAAGGGCAGGTCATGCGCATGTGGGAGGCCATCGAGACCTACATGCAGCGCAAGCAGCCGCTCATCATCGTGGCCGGGGCCGACTACGGCCAGGGCTCGTCGCGCGACTGGGCCGCCAAGGGCGTGCGGCTGGCGGGCGTGGAAGCCATTGCGGCGGAGGGCTTCGAGCGCATCCACCGCACCAACCTGATCGGCATGGGCGTGCTGCCGCTGGAGTTCAAGCCCGGCACCAACCGCCTGACGCTGGGCCTGGACGGCACAGAGACCTACGACGTGAGCGGCGACCGCAAGCCGCGCGCCGACCTCCTGCTCGTCATCCACCGCCGCAACGGCCAACGGCTCGATGTGCCCATGACCTGCCGACTCGACACTGCCGAGGAAGTGTCGATCTACGAAGCCGGCGGCGTGCTGCAGCGCTTCGCCCAGGACTTCCTGGCTTCGACCAAGGCTGCCTCCGCGGCATCCTGAACCGACAGAACCGACAATCACACGCATCATGGCTTCCGCACCACAGATCAGGATTCCCGCCACCTACATGCGCGGCGGCACCAGCAAGGGCGTGTTCTTCCGCCTGCAGGACCTGCCCGAGGCGGCCCGGGTGCCCGGCAAGGCGCGCGACGCACTGCTGCTGCGCGTCATCGGCAGCCCCGACCCCTACGGCAAGCAGATCGACGGCATGGGCGCCGCCACATCGAGCACGAGCAAGACGGTCATCCTCTCGAAGAGCGAGCGGCCGGGCCACGACGTGGACTACCTGTTCGGCCAGGTGTCGATCGACCAGCCCTTCGTCGACTGGAGCGGCAACTGCGGCAACCTCTCGGCCGCCGTCGGGCCCTTCGCCATCAGCAACAGCCTGATCGACGCAGAGCGGGTTCCGCGCAACGGCGTGGCGGTGGTGCGCATCTGGCAGGCCAACATCGGCAAGACCATCGTGGCGCGCGTGCCCATGACCGAAGGCGAGGTTCAGGAAACCGGCGGCTTCGAACTCGACGGCGTGACCTTCCCGGCGGCCGAAGTGCAGCTCGAATTCATGGACCCGGCGGCGGAAGAAGAGGGCGCTGGCGGTGCGATGTTCCCCACCGGCCAGCTGGTCGACGAACTGGAGGTTCCGGGCGTCGGCACGCTGCGGGCAACGATGATCAACGCCGGCATCCCGACCATCTTCGTCAACGCCGAAGCCATCGGCTACACCGGCACCGAACTGCAGGACGCGATCAACGGCGACCCCGCCGCGCTGGCCAGGTTCGAGGCCATCCGCGCCCACGGCGCGGTGCGCATGGGCCTCATCAGGCACATCGGCGAAGCGGCCGGCCGGCAGCACACGCCCAAGGTCGCGTTCGTGGCAAAGCCCGCCGGCTACACCGCCTCCAGCGGCAAGCAGGTGAGCGCGGGCGATGTCGACCTGCTGGTGCGCGCGCTGTCCATGGGCAAGCTGCACCACGCCATGATGGGCACTGCGGCCGTGGCCATCGGCACGGCCGCCGCCATTCCGGGCACGCTGGTGAACCTTGCGGCCAGCGGCGGCGACCGCGAGGCCGTGCGCTTCGGTCACCCTTCGGGCACCTTGCGCGTGGGCGCGCAGGCAAGCATGGTCGACGGCGAATGGCGCGTGACCAAGGCCGTCATGAGCCGCAGCGCCCGCGTGCTGATGGAAGGCTGGGTGCGTGTGCCCGGCGACGCCATCTGACCTTTCTTTTTCATCGACTCATACACAGGAAAAACCGATGTCGACTCGCAAGACCCTCCGATCCCTGGCCGAGGCGCGCCGCGGCGTGCTGGTGCCGGGGGCCTTCAACGCGCTGTCGGCGCGCGTGATCGAAGACCTGGGCTTCGAAGCCATCTACGTCACCGGCGCGGGCGTCACCAACATGTGGTTCGGCCTGCCCGACCAGGGCTTCATGGGCCTGCACGAAATCGCCGACCACACGGCGCGCATCCGCGACGCGGTCGGCCTGCCGCTGATCGTCGATGCCGACACCGGCTTCGGCAATGCGCTCAACGTGCGCCACACGGTGCGCGTGCTCGAGCGCGCGGGCGCCGACTGCATCCAGCTCGAGGACCAGGTCGCGCCCAAGCGCTGCGGCCATTTCTCGGGCAAGGACGTGATCTCCACCGAGGAAGCGGTGAACAAGATCAAGGCCGCCGTCGATGCGCGCACCGACGCCGACCTGCTCATCATGGCCCGCACCGACGCAGCCGCCACCCTGGGCTTCGAGGCCGCCATCGAGCGTGCGCAGAAGTTCAGCGAGGCCGGCGCCGACATCCTGTTCGTGGAGGCCGTGACCACGGCCGACGAAATCCGCTCGCTGCCGAAGCGGCTGAACAAGCCGCAGCTCATGAACATGGTGATCGGCGGCAAGACGCCGATCTTCGGCGCCGAGGAACTGGCCGGCCTGGGCTACGGCATCGTGCTGTACGCCAATGCGGCGCTGCAGGGCGCGGTCGCCGGCATGCAGAAGGCGCTGACGGTGCTGCGCGAGACCAGGCGCGTGGACGAAGACCCGGCGCTGGTCGTGCCCTTCACAGAGCGCCAGCGGCTGGTGGGCAAGCCCGAGCTCGACGCGCTCGAAAAGCGCTACGCGAGCTGAGGAAGCGGCTACAGTCGCCCGTTCCCCATCTCCGGCCGGCTCGTCGTGCGGCCACCGACCTTTCCGATGCGCACCTCCATTTCTCTTTCCGTCCTCGTCCTGGCCGCGGCATTGGCCACAGGTTGCGTCACCCGCACGGCGCCTCGCTACACACCGCTCGGCAACGGCGTCTTCAAGTCGCCGACCGCGCAGGATGCCGAGAACTACTGCCGCAACTTCGGCGCGCCGATGCGCTTCCTGGCCAACCAGGGAGCGGAAGACCCGGCCAGGCGCGTTTCCGAGGGCGAGGTGTTCTACCGCTGCGACTGAAGCAAAAAAAAGCCCGCGGCCTTCTCGACCGCGGGCTTCTTCATGCCGGATGACTGGATGAGCCCGGCGCTCAGGCCTCCGGCGCCACGCTGCCCGGCAGTGCCGGCGCGCCATTGGCGGTGTCTTTCTTTTCGTCTTCCTTGTCTTCCTTCTGGTGCCGCGCCGCGATGGCCAGGTACATCGCGGGCACCACGAACAGCGTGAACAGCGTGCCGATCGACAGCCCGCTGAAGATCACGATGCCCATCGCCTTGCGGCCGGCGGCGCCCGCGCCCGAGGCAATCACCAGCGGCAGCACGCCGAACACCATCGCGGCCGTGGTCATCAGGATCGGGCGCAGCCGGGTGCCTGCCGCCTCGACGATGGCGTCGAGCTTGCTCAGGCCCTGCTTCTGCAGCCGGTTGGCCACTTCGACGATCAGGATGCCGTGCTTGCTGATGAGGCCCATCAGCGTCACCAGGCCCACCTGCGTGTAGATGTTCATCGAGGCGAAGCCCCAGAAGATGAAGATCATGGCGCCGAAGAGCGCGAGCGGCACCGACACCAGGATCACCACCGGGTCGCGGAAGCTCTCGAACTGCGCCGACAGCGCCAGGAACACGATGATCAGCGCGAACACGAAGGTGACGGCGAAGTTGCCCGACTCCTGCACGAATTGGCGCGACTGGCCCGAGTAGTCCACCGAATAGCCGCTGGGCGCCAGCTGCTGCACCACGCCGCGCAGGTACTCCAGCGTCTCGCCCTGGGTGCCGCTGGGCACGCCCTGGATGGTCACCGAGTTGAGCTGCTGGAAGTGGTTGACCGTTTCCGGCTGCACCGAGTACTTCAGGCTCGCCACGGTGCTCGCGGGCACCACGCCGTTGGGCGTCTTGATGTAGAAGTTGAGCACATCCGACGGGTTGAGCCGGTCGACCTGCTGCACCTGCGGAATCACCTTGTAGGAGCGCCCCGAGATCGAGAAGTAGTTGACGTAGCCGCCGCCCAGCGCCGCGCCCATCGCGTTGCCCACGTCCTGCTGGGTGATGCCCAGCGTGGCGATCTTGTCGCGGTCGACCACAACGGTGGCCTGCGGCAGGTCGATCTTCAGGTCGGCGTCGATGTAGTAGAACTTGCCGTCGGCGCGCGCCTTGTCCATGACCTGCTGCGCGAGGGTGTTGAGGTTCTCGAACGGCTCGGTCGTCTTGATGACGAACTGCACCGGCAGGCCCGAGGCGCCCGGCAGCGCCGGGAACTGGAAGGCCACCACCTTGGCGCCGGCAATGCCGTTCCAGCGCTTCTGCAGGTCGGTCTGGATGTCGTGCGCGCTGCGCGTGCGCTCGTCCCAGGGCTTGAGCAGCACGCCGGCAATGCCCGCGTTGGTGCTGGGCACGCCGGTGAGCTGGAACAGCTGCGCGTATTCGGGGGTGTCGTGCGCGACCTTGAAGATCTGGTCGGCGTACGTCTGCATCTGGTTGATGGTGGCCGTGGGCGCGCCCACGACCTGCGACAGCACGATGCCCTGGTCTTCCTCGGGCGCGAGCTCCGACTTCGACATCTTGAACATCACGAACAGCAGCGCCACCAGGATCACGCCCATGACGATCATCACCGGCCAGGTCTTGAGCACGCTGCGCAGGATGAGCTGGTAGCGGTGGTGCACGCGCTCGAAGATGTGCTCGATCTTCATCGCGAACTTGCCGCTGTCCTGCTCGGGCTTGAAGAAGCGCGAGCACATCATCGGCGACAGCGTGAGCGCCACGATGCCCGACACCACCACCGAGCCGGCGAGCGTGAACGCGAACTCGGTGAAGAGCGAGCCGGTCAGCCCGCCCTGGAAGCCGATGGGCACGTAAACCGCGACCAGCACCACCGTCATCGCCAGGATGGGCCCGCCCAGCTCCCGCGCCGCGAGCAGCGAGGCCTGCATGGGCGACTTGCCCTCCCGCATGTGCCGGTCGACGTTCTCCACCACGATGATCGCGTCGTCCACCACCAGCCCGATCGCCAGCACCAGCGCCAGCAGCGTGAGCAGGTTGATGGAGTAGCCCAGCACCAGCATGATGAAGAAGGTGCCGATGAGCGACAGCGGCATCGCAATAACGGGCACCACCACCGCGCGGAAGCTGCCAAGGAACAGGTAGATCACCACCGTCACGATCACCAGCGCCTCGACCAGCGTCTTGATCACTTCGCTGATGGAGGTGTTGATGAAGTCGGTCGAGTCATAGACGATCTTGCCCGTCAGCCCCGAGGGCAGCTGCGACTGCAGGTCGGGGAACACGGTGCGCACCTGCTTGGCCACGTCCAGGATGTTGGCCTCGGGTGCTACCTTGATGCCGATGAACACCGAGCGCACGCCGTTGAACGCCACGTTGAAGTCGTAGTTCTCCGAGCCCAGCGTCACGTTGGCCACGTCCTGCAGCCGCACGATGGCGCCGTTGCTGCTCTTGATGGACAGCTGCTTGAACTCGTCCACGCTGTGCAGCGAGGTGCCGGCCGTGAGCGGCACGCTCACCATCTGGCCCTTGCTCTGGCCGACGGCGGCCAGGTAGTTGTTGGCCGAGAGCGCCGCGCTCACGTCGGTGGCGGTCACGCCGAAGGCGGCCATCTTCTGCGCGTCCAGCCAGGCGCGCAGCGCGAAGGTGCGCGCACCCAGGATTTCCGCGGTCTGCACGCCCGCAATGGCGTTCAGCTTGGGCTGCACCACGCGCACCAGGAAGTCGGTCACGTTGTTGTTGGGCAGCGTGTCGCTGTAGAAGCCGATGTACATCGCGTCGGTCGTCTGGCCCGTGGCCACCGTGAGCACCGGCTGCTGCGCCTGCGGCGGCAGCTGGTTGCGCACGGAATTGACCTGCGTGTTGATCTCGGTCAGCGCGCGGTTGGAGTCGTAGTTCAGCCGCAGGGTGGCGGTGATGGTCGACACGCCCAGGCTGCTCGAGGACGACAGGTAGTCGATGCCTTGCGCCTGCGACACGGCGGCTTCGAGCGGCTGCGTGATGAAGCCCGCGACCGTGGCCGCGTCCGCGCCGTAGTAGGCGGTGCTGATGGTGACCACGCCGTTCTCGGTCTTGGGGTACTGGTTGACGGGCAGGCCCGCCAGCGCACGCAGCCCCAGCACCACGATCAGCAGGCTCACCACCATCGCCAGCACCGGCCGGCGGATGAAGATGTCGGTGAAGTTCATGCGCGGGGCCTCACTTTTCCTGCGGCGTCGGCGCCGGGTCGTTGGATGGCTTGACGCTGTTGTCCACCGTGACCGGCGTGCCGTTCTTCAGCTTGTTCTGGCCGCTGCTCACCACCACCTGGCCGGCTTGCAGCCCCTTGACGATGGCGATCTGGTCGCCGCGCGTCGGGCCGGTCTCGATGAAGATCTGCTGCGCCACGAGCTGGGGCTTGCCGGAGGCGTCGGTGGCGCTCGCCGGTGCCGGGGTGCCGGGCGTGCCTGGTGCGCCGGCCTTGGGCGGATCGGCCGGCTTCACCACGTACACGGTCGAGCCGTAGGGGTTGTAGGTCACGGCGGTGGAGGGCAGCGTCAGGTATTCCTGCATGCCGCCGATGTCGATCTTCACGTTCGCGAACATGCCCGGCAGCAGCACCTGCCTGGGGTTGGCGATGGTGGCCTCGACCTGCACGTTGCGCGTGGCGGCGTCCACCTTGGGGCTGATCGCGTTGATCTTGCCGCTGAAGCCCTGGCCCGGGAAGGTATCGACCGTGAGGTTCACCACCTGGCCGACCGCGAGTCCTGCGAGCTGCTGCTGCGGCAGCGTGAAGTCGACGTAGATCGGGTCCAGCGTCTGCAGCGTGACCAGCTTGTCGCCGGCGTTCACGTACTGGCCGGGGTTGAGCCCGCTGATGCCCAGGCGGCCCGCGAAGGGCGCGCGGATCGACTTCTTGGCCACGACGGCGGCCTGCTGCTCCACCTGCGCGCGCTTGGCCTTCAGGTCGTTGGTGTCGGCGTCGATCTGCGCCTGGCTCACGGCCTGCACCGCGAGCTGCGCCTGGTCGCGCTTGAGCACGGTGGCGGCCTGCGCGGCGGCGGCTTCGGCGGAATGCAGCAGGGCGATGTCGGAGTCGGCATTGAGCTCGACCAGCAGCGCGCCGGCCTTCACGTCCTGGCCCGACTTGAAGTGCACGGTGCGCACCAGGCCCGCGACTTCGGTGCTCAGGTCGGCGCCGCGCACCGGGTTGAGCGTGCCGACGGCGGTGAACTGCGACTGCCACTGCAGCTTCTGCACTTCGGCGGTCGACACGGTCTGCGGACCCGGCTTGGGCACGGCCGCAATCAGCGCGCGGATCTGCAGGAACTTGCCGAGCGCCAGCGCGGCGACCAGCAGCAGCACGCAGCCGATCATGATGATCATTCTCCGGGTCATGGGTAGGCTTCTCTTCGAGTTATGGATGAGGGGTTGGGCGCGGCGGCAGGGGAGTGGGGTGCCGTCGCGGGGTCGATGGGGTCAGTTGCGGACCGGGGCCGCGGTTGCCGCGGCGGGCGTGGCGGGCACGGTCGGCGCCAGGGTCGCGTTGGCCAGCTCGGCGCGGTTCCACCAGCCGCCGCCCAGCGCCTGGAAGAGCGCGGCGGTGTCGGCATAGCGCGCGGCCTGCGCCTGCACCAGCGCGGTGTGCGTCTGCAGCCAGGCCTGCTGCGCGGTGAGCAGCGTGACGTAGCTCACCGCGCCGGCGCGGAACTGCGCGGTCGACAGGTCGAGCGACTGCCTGGCGAGCGATTCGGCCGCGGCCTGGTTCTGCAGCGCGATGGCGTCGAGCTCCAGCGCGCGCAGCGCGTCGGCCACGTTCTGGAAGGCGCCGAGCACGGTGTTGCGGTACTGCGCCGCCGCCGAGTCGTAGGCCGCCACCGCGGCGCGTTGCTGCGCGCGCAGTGCACCGCCGTTGAAGATCGGCTGCGTGAGCCCGGCGCCGATGCTCCACAGCGTGGTCGGGCCGGTGAACAGGTCGCGCGCGCGCAGCGCGTTGTTGCCGTAGCTGGCGCTCAGCTGGATCTGCGGAAAGAGGTTGGCGGTGGCCACGCCGACCGCCGCGCTGGCCTGGTGCAGCTGCGCTTCGCTGGCGCGCACGTCGGGCCGCTGGCGCGCGAGTTCGGAGGGCAGCGAGAGCGGCAGCGCCTGCGGCAGCGTGAGGCTGGCGAGGTCGAATTCGGGCAGGCCCGCCTCGGACGGCAGCCGGCCGGCGAACACCGCGAGCTGGTGGCGGGTTTGCGCCAGCGCCTTCTCGATGGGCGGCAGGGTGGCCTGGGTCTGCGCCACCTGCGTGCGCTGCTGCAGCACGATCGACTTGGGGATCGCGCCGGTGTCGAACTGCTTTTCGATCACGTTGAGCTGCTCGGTCTGCGCCTGCAGCACTTCGCGCGCGGCCTGCAGCTGCGCGCGCAGAGAGGCTTCGCGGATGGCGGTGGTCACCAGGTTGGAGGTGAGCGTGAGGTACACCGCCTCCACCTGGTAGCGCTGCGTGTCGACGGCGGCCTGCGCGCCTTCTATCTGGCGGCGCGTGCCGCCGAACACGTCGAGGTTGTAGGAGACGTTGACGCTGGCGTTGTACAGCGTGAGCAACTGGCCGCCGGGCACCTGGCTGGTGATTTCGGAAGCGCGCTCGCGCTGCGCGCCGAGCTGGGCCGAGACCTGCGGCCACAGGCTGCCGGTCCTGGCCTCGTAGGTGGCCTCGGCCTGGCGCAGCGCGGCCTGGGCCGACGCGAGCGTGGGGCTCTGCGCCAGCGATGCGCGGATCAGCCGGTCGAGCGGCTCGGAGCGGAACACGTCCCACCACTGGGCCGGAATGTCGCGGCCGGCCACCAGCTCCTGTGCCTGGCCGGCCGGGCCTTCGGCCTGCGCCGTGCGCGCGGGCACCGGCGCGGGCGTGTAGTCAGGCCCCTGGGCGGCGGCGGGCAGCTCCGGGGTCTTGAAGTCCGGGCCGACCGCGCAGGCGCCCAGCAGCAGGGCGGTGCCGAGCAGGGCACCTTGAACGGGCCACCTGGCGAGCCGGGGGGCGGCAACCGCGCGCGGCTCGACGGGGTGATCCTCCGACGCTTTGTTTTCTTGGATATGCATGGGGCAGCGGTTGTACACCCGGAAACGCCGGGAGACCTGACTCTTTCGTGAATCTCGCAGCAATCGCTTCATGCCGCGAGGCCGGCGCGACGAAATTGGCATTACCCGGCGCGAAATGCATCGGCGCGGCGTCAAGTGCGGGCGGACGCGGCCGGCTTTTTTATCGCCGGGGCCGAATCTGTTGTGCACATGGCGCCGTACTGATCGCAGCCGCCGCGATTTTCACGGGGGTCCATTCAACAACCTGGAGCATTTCCATGCAACGCAAACTTCATCGTCTCGCAGCCGTCACTCTCGCATTCGCCATGTCCGCCGGTGCCGTTTCGGCCATCGCGGCATCGGTCATGGTGGGCGGTGCACCGATGCTGCCGACCAAGGACATCATCGACAACGCCGTCAATTCGAAGGACCACACCACGCTGGTGGCCGCCGTCAAGGCCGCGGGCCTGGTCGACACGCTCAAGGGCCCGGGCCCGTTCACCGTGTTCGCTCCCACTAACGCGGCCTTCGCCGCCTTGCCGGCCGGCACCGTCGACACCCTGCTCAAGCCCGAGAACAAGGACGCGCTGACCGGCGTGCTGACCTACCACGTGGTGTCGGGCAAGCTCGACGCGGCCGAGCTCAAGAAGGAAATCAAGGCCGGCAAGGGCTCCGCCGAGCTGAAGACCGTGGCCGGCGGCGTGCTCGTGGCCAAGGAAAAGGGCGGCAAGATCATGATCACCGACGAAAAGGGCGGTACCGCCACGGTGACGATCCCCAACGTCTACCAGTCGAACGGCGTGATCCACGTCGTGAACAAGGTGCTGCTGCCCAAGTAAGGCGGCGCGGGAGAAGAATTAGCCGGCAATTAGATTCCGGCGAGGTCAGGTTGCAAGCAGGTTCGCAAGCGATATTCAAGTTTCTCCCTGTGGCCTGCAATCCTCTGATCCTCCCTCCTCCAGCAGGTCACCTTGAAGCCCGCCTTCGTGCGGGCTTTTTTTTGCCCGCCGTTCGTGCGGTCAGCGCGGTCAGCGCGGCCAGGGCGGCCAGGGCGGCCAGGGCGGCCAGCGCGGTCAGTCCTCGTCTTCCCACTTGCCGATGACCGTGCCCAGCACGGTGAAGGCGGTGCGTATGGGCTCGTGCCTCGGGTTCAGCGGCAGCAGCCAGCGGCGCCCGTCTTCTTCCTTGTAGACCTTGCAGGTGACTTCGCCGGTGTCCTCCAGCCTGGCGACGATGCGCTCGCCGTCGGCCGGCGTCCTGAGCTGGGTGTCGACGAAGATGATCGACTCGGCGGGGTAGCTCTTGAGTTGGCCGCTGGGCGCGGTCATGCTGTCGCCGCGCATGCGCAGCGCGTAGGTCTGCAGGCTGTGGTGGGCGATGCACGGAATCCAGCGCTCGGCCCGGGGCTGGTCCGACACTTCGCGGCTGTCCCAGCGTGCGGCATCCGTCCACTCGATGAGCGGCACGGTCTGCGGGGTGCGCGGGTTGTACGAAGGGCCCGCGGGCGGCGTGCGGGTCACGCGGTAAGGGCCGGGCGGCTCGTTGGCCCGGTCGCGTGCGGGGCGGACCTGGTCTTCGTCCCAGGGCGCGGGGCCGTCGCCGGTGTCGAGCCAGTTCGGGTCGGCACGGTAGGCGCGCGCCAGTGCGAGCACGCTCATCGAACGGCTGGTGTCGCCGCGCTCGATCTTCGAGATGCTCGACTGCTTGACGCCCGACACGGCTTCCGCCTGCTTCTGCGTCATCTTCGCGAATTTGCGCGCTGCAAGGGCGCGGCTGGCAATGCTGTCCATGCGCCGGGATTTAAGCTCAAATGAATATTCGGCATGGACTTTAGAATATGAAAAACAGGGAGGAAATTGCCGTGAAACCACGCGAGTTGGTACAGGCGCTGAGAGCCATGGGGCTCACGCAGAAGCAGATCGAGGCGAGAACAGGTATTCCGCAGCCGACGGTCAGCAAGATCGGCCTCGGGCGGGTGCGCGACGTGATGTCGCGCCACTACCTGGCGCTGTTGAAGGTCTATGAGCAGGAGGTGACGGGCCAGCTCGTGCAGCCGGCCCGGGTCTACACGCCGCGCAAGCGGGCCGGCGAGTGAAGCGGTGCGCCGCCTTCCATTGCCGTCGGGGCCGCGCCTCGACCGCGTGTTGTGCGTGCTGCTGGCGCTGCTGTCGGCCTTGTCCTTGATCTACGGGCTGTGCGCCGCGAGGCCGGCCTTTTCGGGCGCGGGCGTGTTCGGCCTGGCCGGTGCGCTGCAGGCCGCGATGGTGCTGCTGGACGGCGATGCGCTCAGGCGCTCGCGTGCGGTTCGGGCGGCGTTAAGGCGAGAGTGGCCCTGACGCGCACGCAGTCCTTGATGTGCTGCTCGCCCAGCGCGCGCAGCGCGGCATAGCCGAGCGCCGCCGAAACGATCTGCCCGGCGATGGGAACGTATTTGGTCGCCTGCTTGGCCGTCAGGCGCACGCCCGCATGCTTGGCCAGCCGGATCAGCAGGTCGCGCGTGACCAGCCGCCCCACCAGCAGCGCGCCCACCGTGGTGGCGGCTTTCTGGATGCGCTCGCGCTGGTGCGGCGCGAGCCGTTCGACCTGGGTGACCGACAGGCCGAACTCGGCGCTGATCTGCGGCACCAGCCGCGAGAGCAGCGCCGCGTCGGCCATCCAGTCGACGCCGGGCAGGGGCACGGCGCTGGCCGCGGCCGCCATGAGGGCCTTGCGGCCGATCAGCCGGCGCGCGCGGTGCACGGCGGCGACGAGCTTCTCGTCACCCCGGGCCAGTTCGATGGCAGACGGCATCCAGTGCCCCTTTCAGGTTCCAGGTTGAGTCAGGCCGCGAGCGCCTCGAGCTGGTCCGACAGGGCCAGCCAGCGCTCCTCGAGGCGGCCGATTTCGTCGTTCAGTGCCTTCAGCCGCTTGCCGGCTTCGGCAATCTCGGCGGAAGGCAGCGGCTGGCTCATGCGAGCCTCGAGCGCGGCGCGCTCGGTGCCGGCGGCGGCCAAGCGTTCGTCGATCTGGGCGATCTCGCGCTTGATCGGCTTGGCCTGGTCGCTGCGCTGCTGGCGCTCCTGGGCGTCCTGCTTGCGCTGCTGCGGCGCGGCGGGTGCGGCCACCGGTGCAGCGGCTGCGGCAGCCGCGGCCGAGACGGCCTCGCGCGTGGCGACCTTGGCTTCTTCGCGCAGGCGCTTGGCTTCGTCGAGCAGGTAGCGCTGGTAGTCGTCCAGGTCGCCGTCGAAGTCGCCGACCACGCCGCGGCCGACCAGCCAGAACTCGTCGCACACCGAGCGCAGCAGCGCGCGGTCGTGGCTCACCAGCATCAGCGTGCCCTCGAACTCGTTCAGCGCCACGGCCAGGGCCTCGCGGGTGGCCAGGTCCAGGTGGTTGGTGGGTTCGTCCAGCAGCAGCAGGTTGGGGCGCTGCCACACCATCATCGCGAGCACGAGGCGGGCTTTTTCGCCGCCGCTCATGGTGCCCACGGGCTGCTTGACCATGTCGCCGCTGAAGTTGAAGCTGCCCAGGAAGCCGCGCAGGGCCTGCTCGCCGGTGGCTTCCTTGGCATTGCTGCCGAGCTCGCGCGCCATGCGCACCATGTGCTCGAGCGGGGTGTCCTGCGGGCGCAGCACGTCGAGTTCCTGCTGCGCGAAGTAGCCGATGTTCAGGCCCTTGCCCTCGGTCACCTGGCCGGCCAGCGCGCCCATTTCGCGCGCGATGGTCTTCACCAGCGTCGACTTGCCCTGGCCGTTGGCGCCCAGGATGCCGATGCGCTGCCCGGCCAGCACCGAGCGGCTCACGCCGCGCAGGATGGTCTTGGGCTCTTCGTTCTCGATCTCATAGCCGAAGCTCGCGTTGGTGATCGACAGCATCGGGTTGGGAATGTTGCCGGGCTCCTTGAACTCGAAGGTGAAGTCGGCTTCGGCCAGCAGCGGCGCCACGCGCTCCATGCGCTCCAGCGCCTTGACCCGGCTCTGCGCCTGCTTGGCCTTGCTGGCCTTGGCCTTGAAGCGGTCGATGAACTTCTGCAGGTGGGCGATCTTGTCCTGCTGCTTCACGAAGGCCTGCTGCTGCTGCTCCATCTGCAGCGCGCGCATGTCCTCGAACTTGCTGTAGTTGCCGCCGTAGCGCGTGAGCTGGGCGTTGGCGATGTGCAGGGTGACGTCGGTCACGGCGTCGAGGAACTCGCGGTCGTGGCTGATGACGATCATGGTGCCGGGGTACTTCTGCAGCCAGGCTTCGAGCCAGACCAGGGCGTCCAGGTCCAGGTGATTGGTGGGTTCGTCGAGCAGCAGCAGGTCGCTCGGGCACATCAGCGCGCGGGCCAGCTGCAGGCGCATGCGCCAGCCGCCCGAGAAGCTGTTGACCGGCTCGTCGACCTCGTGCGCCTTGAAGCCCAGGCCCAGGATCAGCGCCTGCGCGCGCGGCACGGCGTCGTGCTCGCCGGCGTCGGCCAGGTCGGTGTAGGCGTGGGCCAGCTGCATGCCGATGTCGGCGTCGTCGGGGTTCTCGGCGTAGGCGGCCTCGATGGTGGCGAGCGCCTCGCGCAGCTCGGTGAGGCGGGTGTCGCCGCCGACCACGAAGTCGGTGGCCGACTCGTCCGTCTCGGGCATGTTCTGCGCCACCTGGGCCATGCGCCACTGCTTGGGCACGTAGAAATCGCCGCCGTCTTCGTGCAGCGTGCCGTTGAGCAGGGCGAACAGGGTCGACTTGCCGGCGCCGTTGCGCCCCACCAGGCCGACCTTTTCACCGGGGTTGAGGGTGACGGTGGCGCCGTCGAGCAGGACCTTGGCGCTGCGGCGAAGAATGACGTTTTTGAGAGTGATCATGAAAAAGAACCGTAGGGGCGATTATCCCGCCCGGCCCCTCCGGCTCGTCGAAAAGGGGCTTGGGCGCGGGGGAATCGCCCGGTAAAGGGGTATTCGCAGCCAGTTGCTGCGAGAAAGCGGCTGAAGGGGCGTGGACTGGCGCAGCTAACGCACGCCGGCACCGGCCCTCATGGCGCGGTGAGCGCCGCCAGGGCCGCGCGGGTCACGAGCAGCACCTGGTCTTCGCCTGCGGAGGTTTCGAGCCACACCACCTCGAGCTGCGGAAACGCCGCCTCGAAGTAGTCGCGCTCGTTGCCGATTTCCAGCACCAGCACCGCCTGCTCGCTCATGCGCGAAGGCGCGTCGGCGAACAGCTGGCGCACGAAATCCATGCCGTCTGCGCCGCCGGCCAGGGCCAGTTCGGGCTCGGCGCGGTATTCGGCGGGCAGCGCGGCCATGCTCGCGCTGTTGACGTAGGGCGGGTTGCACAGCACCAGGTCGTAGGGTCCGGGCAGGTTCTTCAAGCCGTCCGACTCGATCAGCGTGATGCGCGCATCCAGCTGGTGGCGGGTGACGTTGATGGCCGCCACCTCCAGCGCCGGGGTCGACAGGTCGGCCGCGTCCACGCTCACGTCCGGATAGGTGAGGGCGGCCAGCACCGCCAGGCTGCCGTTGCCGGTGCACAGGTCGAGCACGCGCCGGGTGTGTTCGCCCAGCCAGTAGTCGATGTTGCCGTCGGCAATCAGCTCGGCGATGAAGCTGCGCGGCACGATGGCGCGCTCGTCCACGTAGAAGGGCACGCCCTGCAGCCACGCTTCTTTCGTGAGGTAGGCGGCGGGCTTGCGGCTGGCGATGCGCTCGTCGATCAGCGCGGCCACCTTGGCGGCGTCGGCGGGCGACACGGGTTTGTCGGCCACGGCGTCGATGTCGTCCAGCGGCAGCTTCAGCCGCCACAGCACCAGCCAGGCGGCTTCGTCGAAGGCGTTGGCGGTGCCGTGGCCGAAAGCCACGCCGGCGGCTTCGAGCTGGTTAGCGCCCGATTCGATGAGCTCGATGACGGTGGTCATGCGGCAAGGGCGGCAAGCGCAGCATCGAGCTGCTTCAGCGTGCGCACGTAGATGTTCTTCAGCGTCTCGATCTCGGCCACGTCGATGTGCTCGTCGATCTTGTGGATGCTGGCGTTCACCGGGCCGAGTTCTACCACCTGCCTGCAGATCTTGGCGATGAAGCGCGCGTCGCTGGTGCCGCCGCTGGTCGACAGCTCGGTCTCGATGCCGGTCTCGTCGCGGATGGCGCCCTGCACGGCCGTGACGAGTTCGCCCGGCGTCGTCAGGAAGGGCAGGCCGCCGATGGTCCAGGCCAGGGTGCAGTCGACCTGGTGCGCGTCGAGCACGGCTTGCACGCGCTGCTGCAGCGACTCGGGTGTGGATTCGGTCGAGAAGCGGAAGTTGAAGTCGATCACCGCGCTGCCCGGGATCACGTTGCTCGCGCCGGTGCCTGCGTGGAAGTTGCTGATCTGCCAGCTGGTCGGCTGGAAGTAGGGGTTGCTCGCGGCGTCCCAGCCGCCGGCGGCGTTGATGGCCACCAGCTCGGCCAGCGCGGGCGCCACGGCGTGCACCGGGTTCTTCGCCAGGTGCGGGTAGGCGATGTGGCCCTGCACGCCCTTGACCGTGAGCTTGCCGCTCATGGTGCCGCGGCGGCCGTTCTTGATCATGTCGCCGCAGCGCTCCACGGCCGTGGGCTCGCCGACGATGCAGTAGTCGATGACCTCGCCGCGCGCGGCCAGCGCATTGCAGACGACGACCGTGCCGTCGACGCCGGGGCCTTCTTCATCGCTGGTGAGCAGCAGGGCCAGGGTGAGCCGGGGCTGCGGCACGGCCTGCAGGAATTCTTCGATCGAGGTGACGAATGCGGCCACCGAGGTCTTCATGTCGCAGGCGCCGCGGCCGTAGAGCTTGCCGTCGCGGTGCGTGGGCGTGAACGGGTGGCTGGTCCATTGCTCGACGGGGCCGGTGGGCACCACGTCGGTGTGGCCGGCGAACACCAGCGTCTTTGTAGCGGCGGCGGCGTTGGCCGGGCGGCGCACGGCCCAGAGGTTGGTCACGCGGAAGTCCGCCGGGCCGCTCTCGATGGTCTCCAGCGTGAAGCCCAGTTGCGCCAGCCGTTCGCCGAGGATCTGCTGGCAGCCCGCGTCGTCGGGAGTGACCGAGGGACGCGAGATGAGTTGTTCGGCGAGCTGGAGGGTGCGGGACATGTCGGAGGGCGGAGGGAGGGGCGCTGAAACTAGAAGCGGACGTCGAGCGTGATGTCCGTGAAGGTGGGTTCGTCGACCTGGTCGGTCAGGCTGCGGTCGTCGGCCGCCGCCTTGGGCGCGGCGCGGTTCTGCAGGCGCCACAGCAGGTTGGTGGGCGAGTCGGCCTGGGCCAGGCCTTCTTCGCGGGTCACGCGCTCTTCGGTGATGAGGCGGGCGATGTCTTCCTCGAAGGTCTGCGACCCCTCGGCCATCGACTTCTCCATGGCTTCCTTGACGCCGGAGAAGTCGCCTTTTTCGATGAGTTCGGCCACCAGCGCGGTGTTGAGCATGACCTCGACCGCGGGCACCCGGCTGCCGGCCTGGGTGCGCAGCAGGCGCTGCGAGATCACGGCGCGCAGCGCGCCGCCCAGGTCGCCCAGCAGCGTGGCGCGCACCTCGACCGGGTAGAAGCCCAGGATGCGGTTGAGCGCGCGGTAGCTGTTGCTGGCGTGCAGCGTGGCCACGCACAGGTGGCCCGACTGCGCGTAGGCGATGGCGGCCGTCATGGTCTCGCGGTCGCGGATTTCACCGATCTGGATCACGTCGGGCGCCTGGCGCAGCGCGTTCTTCAGCGCGACATGCAGCGAGGCGGTGTCGCTGCCCACGTCGCGCTGGTTGACCACCGACTTCTTGTTGGTGAAGGTGAACTCGATCGGCTCTTCGACCGTGATGATGTGGCCGCTGGCGTTCTCGTTGCGGTAGTCCAGCATCGAGGCCAGCGTGGTGGTCTTGCCCGCGCCCGTGGCGCCCACCATCAGGATCAGCCCGCGGCGTTCCATGATGAGCGTCTTCAGGATGTCGGGCAGGTTCAGGTCGGCAAAGCGCGGAATGGTGTGGCTGATGTAGCGCACCACCACCGCATAGGAGCCGCGCTGGCGCATGGCGCTGATGCGGTAGTTGCCGGTGCCCTCGAGGGCCAGCGCCATGTTGAGCTCGCCGGTGCTCTCCAGTTCCTGGATGCGCTCGGGAGGCGCCACCTCGGACAGCAGCGCCAGCGGCGCCGTGGGCGGCAGCACCTGCGCGTTGATGGGCACGCAGTTGCCGTTGATGCGGATCAGCACCGGGGAGTGGGCCGACAGATAGATGTCGGAGGCCCTGCGCTCGGCCATCAGGCGAAGGATTCGCTCCATCATGTTCATCGGTCTCTCTCCTCGGGTGCTGTTGTTCTCTCAGGCGGAAAGGCGCTCGCTCCGGGGGAGCGGTCAGTCTCGCAGCAGGTCGTTCAGGCTGGTCTTGGAGCGGGTCTGCGCGTCGACCGTCTTGACGATGATCGCGGCGTAGGTGCTGTAGTCCTGGCCCGACTTGGTCTTCTTGGGCAGGTTGCCGCTGATGACCACGCTGCCGCTCGGCACGCGGCCGTAGGAGATTTCGCCGGTGTCGCGGTTGAAGATCGGGGTGCTCTGGCCGATGTACACGCCCATGCCGAGCACCGAGTTCTCTTCGACGATCACGCCTTCGACCACTTCGGAGCGCGCGCCGATGAAGCAGTTGTCCTCGATGATGGTCGGGTTGGCCTGCAGGGGCTCGAGCACGCCGCCCAGGCCCACGCCGCCCGACAGGTGCACGTTGGCACCGACCTGCGCGCAGGAACCCACGGTGGCCCAGGTGTCGACCATGGAGCCCTCGCCCACGTAGGCGCCGATGTTCACGTACGAGGGCATCAGGATCGCGCCCTTGGCGATGTAGCTGCCGCGGCGGGCCACGGCCGGCGGCACGATGCGCACGCCCGATTCCTTCAGCTCGCTGGCCGACAGGTGCGAGAACTTGGTCGGCACCTTGTCGTAGAAGCCGAGCGAGCCGGCCTGGATCTGCTCGTTGTCCTTCAGGCGGAACGACAGCAGCACGGCCTTCTTGATCCACTGGTGCACGGTCCACTGGCCCACGCCTTCGCGGGTGGCCACGCGCAGCTTGCCGTTGTTGAGTTCGGTGATGACGTGATCGACGGCGTCGCGCACTTCGGCCGACGAGGCGGAGGGCGAGATGTTGGCGCGGTCTTCCCACGCGGCGTCGATGATTTGTTGCAGTTGCTGGGTCATGGAGAAGGTCTCGTGTGAAAAATGGGAGCCGGGGCGCGGTTCAGCGGCGGCCGGCCGTGTTGTCGTTGCAGAAGCGGACGATGCGCTCGGCGGCCTCGACGCATTCGGCCGTCTCTGCCACCAGCGCCATGCGGATGCGGCCCCGGCCGGGGTTGGCGCTGTGGCTGGTGTCGCGCGCCAGATAGCTGCCCGGCAGAACCGTGACATTGTATTGAGCGTAGAGCGCACGGGCGAAGGCTTCGTCGTCGCCAGCCCACACCTGGGGCACGCCGGCCCAGAGGTAGAAACTGGCGTCGGGCAGCCGCACGTCGAGCACCGGTTCGAGCAGCGGCGTGACGGCCGCGAACTTGGCGCGGTACATGGCGCGGTTCTCGACCACGTGGGCCTCGTCGCCCCACGCGGCGATGCTGGCCGCCGCCACGGTGCCGCTCATGGCGCTGCCATGGTAAGTGCGGTAGAGCAGGAACTTCTTGATGATGGCCGCGTCGCCGGCCACGAAGCCGCTGCGCAGGCCGGGCACGTTGCTGCGCTTGGAAAGCGAGGTCAGCGCGATCAGGTTCCTGAAGTCGGGCCGGCCCAGCTTCGCCGAGGCCTCCAGGCCGCTGAGCGGCGGCTCGTCGCGGAAGTAGATCTCGCTGTAGCACTCGTCGGCCGCGATCACGAAGCCGTGGCGGTCCGACAGGGCGAAGAGCTTCTTCCATTCGTCGAGCGACATCACCGCGCCGGTCGGGTTGCCCGGCGAGCACACGAACACCAGCTGGGTGCGTGCCCAGACCGCTTCGGGCACGCTGTCCCAGTCGACCGCGAAATTGCGCGCGGGAATGCTCGGCGCGTAGTACGGCTCGGCGCCCGACAGCAGGGCCGCGCCCTCGTAGATCTGATAGAACGGATTGGGCGAGATCACCACCGGCTGCGGCGACACGGTGGCGTCGATCACGGTCTGGGCCAGCGAGAACAGCGCCTCGCGCGAGCCGTTGACCGGCAGCACCTGGGTGGCCGGGTCGAGCGCCAGGCTGTAGCGGGTCTGGAGCCAGTCGGTGAAGGCGGTGCGCAGCTTCAGGTCGCCGGCGGTGGCCGGGTAGGCCGCCAGCGCGCCCAGGCTGTTGCTCAGCGCCTCCTTGATGAACGCCGGCGTGGCGTGCTTGGGTTCGCCGATTCCCAGGCTGATGGCGGGGAATTCGGGGTTGGGCGTGACGCCCGCGAACAGTTGCTTCAGCCGCTCGAAGGGATAGGGCTGCAACCTGGAGAGCAAGGGATTCATGGCCCGGATTATCGGCGACAGCCCGGGCCGCCGATGGCGGCCGGCAGGGCTTCAGCAGAGCGGGTGGTTGAACTGGCCGATCATGTTGGCGAAGTTCTGGTTGTAGCGGTTGGCCGAGTTGACGATGCTGGAGCTGCGCATGTGCGCCGGCAGCCGGGCCATCGCACCGCTTTCCTTGCGCTTGAACACGCCGTCCTTGATGTCCTTGGCCATCGAGCGCGACTGGCCGATGAACTCGTTGATCTTCAGCATGCCGCCGTCGCAGACCTTGCCGCTCTTGGCCGACTGCTCGCCCATCTTCCTGCTCCAGCCCTCGGCCGACTGCGCCACCAGCGCCAGCGAAGCCTCGAAGGCAGCCAGCGCCTTGGGGTCGTTGGGCGATTCGAACAACGCATTGGCGTCGGCGTGGTTGAGCTTGCCGTGGTAGATGAGCCCGGCGCGGTAGTAGGCGGCGGTGTCTTTCGGAGCCTTCTCGAAGGCCTCCTTGGTCAGCGCCCGGTCGCGGGCGCTCAGGCCGTCGTCGAACGCGGCCTCGGCCTTCGCGACGGTGGTGAGCGCGGCCAGGTAGTCGGTGTTCATCTGGCGGGCCTTGTCGCCGTTGTCGGCAAGGTAGCCCTTGGAGTTGGCATAGTTGTTGAGCTCGCGGCTCAGCGGCGAAAGCACCTTGAGCGCGGCGGAAAACGCCTTGGCCGATTCATCGATCTCGGGCATCGGGGCGCCGATGGCCGCGGCGGTGTCGAGCTTCTTCGCCGAGCGGTCGATCAGGATGTCGTTCTGGATGCGCAGGCTGGTCAGCGGCGCCTTGGCCTGCAGCAGCGGAACCTGTTGCGCGACGTATTCCTCGCGCGCCTGCTGGAAGGAGGTGCGCAGGTTGTTCGATACGTCGACGTAGATGTTGTATTTCTCGATCTGCTGCTGCTCGGTGTCGGCGGGCGCGGCTTTGGCCTGCGGGGCCGCGCCTGTCCTGTCGGCCGGTGCCGTCTTGTCGCCGCAGCCGGCCAGCAGTGCCGATGCCGCGAAGAGCGACGCGCCCAGGGCAGTTTTCCAGTTCCAGTGATTCATTCTTTCTTCTCCTCCGTTAAAAAGAAACGCGCAGACATGCCTGGCCGGCAGGGCCGGCCAGGCGGGAACATTGGGGGGGCGGCAGGGGCGCTCAGGCCGCGCTGCGCCGGTAGAAGGCCAGCGAGCCGGCCAG
Source organism: Variovorax sp. MPBD4-3 (assembly GCF_058809745.1). Lineage (NCBI taxonomy): Bacteria > Pseudomonadati > Pseudomonadota > Betaproteobacteria > Burkholderiales > Comamonadaceae > Variovorax > Variovorax sp. MPBD4-3. The sequence continues at coordinate 13,233 of NZ_JBXASW010000020.1, read as the reverse complement.
CGCCAGCAGCATGCCGCCGCAGGCGCGGTCGATCCAGCGGGTGGCCGACACGGTCAGAAGCCGGATCGCGCGGGCGCCGACGAAGGCATAGGCCAGCATCACGGCCATGTCCAGGCCCGCGAATATCAGCGCAATGATCAGGTACTGCGGTGCCTGCGCAGCCGAAGGATCGATGAACTGCGGCAACAGCGCCGAGCAGAAGATGTAGCCCTTCGGGTTGGTCACCGCCACCAGGAAGGACTTGAAGAAGATCCGGCGGCTTTCGCCCGCCGTCACCGATGCGGCGGCATCGGCCGTGGGCAGGTGCAAGCCGCCCTTGGAGCGCAGCATGCGCAGGCCCAGCCATGCCAGGTACGCCGCGCCGACCCACTTCAGCATCGAGAACCAGAACTCCGACGCCGCCAGCAGCGCGCCCAGCCCGAGCGCCACGGCGCCCACCAGCACGAAGTCGGAAAGCACCGCGCCGAGCATGCCCGGCAGTGCGCGCCGCACGCCGTGCCGCGATCCGTTGCTCAGCGCCAGCAGCACCGTGGGGCCGGGCGTGGCGATGGCGGCGAAGGCCACGATGGCGAACAGCAGGGCGGTGGCGAGCGTCATCGTGGGTCTCCTTCGCGTCAGATCTTCTTGACAAGAACCTGGCTCTTGCGGTCCCAGTTGTACTTGCGCTTGCGGGCCTCGGGCAGCCAGTCGGGGTTGACCTGCTGGAAGCCGCGCTTGAGGAACCAATGCATGGTGCGCGTGGTGAGCACGAAGATGCTGTCCAGGCCCATGGCCTTGGCGCGGTGCTCGATGCGCTTGAGGATGCGTTCGCCGTCGCCCTGCGACTGCGTATGCGGCGACACCGTGAGCGCGGCCATCTCGGCGGTGCGCTCCTCGGGGTAGGGGTAGAGCGCCGCGCAGCCGAAGATCACGCCGTCGTGCTCGATCACCGTGTAGTGGCCGACGTCGCGCTCGATCTCGTTGCGGTCGCGCTTGACCAGCGTGCCGTCGCGCTCGAAAGGCTCGATCAGCTGCAGGATGCCGCCGATGTCGTCCACCGTGGCCTCGCGCAGGCTTTCGAGCTTCTCGTCGATCACCATGGTGCCGACGCCGTCGTGCACGTAGACCTCGAGCAGCAGCGAGCCGTCGAGCGCGAACGGCAGGATGTGGTTGCGCTCCACGCCGGCCTTGCAGGCTTTCACGCAGTGCTGCAGGTAGAAGGCCGTGTCCGTCGGCTTCTGCGGCGGCGGCAGCGAGGCGAGCAGCTTTTCGGCGGCGTCCAGCGGCAGTTCGGTGTCGATGGGGTTGTCTTCGCTTTCTGGCAGCTCGCTGTCCATGCGGATGCCCGGGATCTCCGTCAGGAAGATCAGCTTGTCGGCCTGCAGCGAGATGGCCACGCTGGTGGCGACTTCTTCCATCGTCAGGTTGAAGGCCTCGCCGGTGGGCGAGAAGCCGAAGGGCGACATGAGCACCATCGCGCCGAAGTCGAGCGTGCGGCGGATGCCCGCCGCGTCCACCTTGCGCACCAGGCCCGAATGCTTGAAGTCGACGCCGTCCACCACGCCCACGGGGCGCGCGGTGATGAAGTTGCCGGAGATCACGCGCACCGTCGAGCCGGCCATCGGCGTGTTCGGCAGGCCCTGGCTGAAGGCGGCCTCGATCTCGTAGCGCAACTGGCCGGCGGCTTCCTGGGCGGAGTCGAGCGCCACCTCGTCGGTGATGCGGATGCCGTGCGAGTACTTTGCCTCGTGGCCCTTGGCCGCGAGCTGCTCGTTGACCTGCGGGCGGAAGCCGTGCACCAGCACGATCTTGACGCCCATGCTCTGGATCAGCGCGAGGTCTTGCGCGATGTTCTGCAGCTTGCCCGCCGCGATCGCCTCACCCGCCAGCCCGACCACGAAAGTCTTACCGCGATGCGTGTGGATGTAGGGCGCGACCGAGCGGAACCAGGGCACGAAGGTGAAATTGAAGACGGTGGACATGGGGCGTGATTGTGCATTCATGAAAAGGCGTTTGCCTGACCTGGCCGAAGTCGGGCGGCCACGCCCCGCTCGCACCGATAATCGACGGTTTGCCCGCCGCGCCGGTTCCGACGACTGTTTCCCCTTGACGACCTCGACACCCCTTCGCATCGAATTCCCCGAATCGCTTCCTGTCTCGGGCAGGCGCGACGAGATCATGGCCGCCATCTCGGCGCACCAGGTCGTGATCGTGTGCGGCGAAACCGGCTCGGGCAAGACCACGCAGCTGCCCAAGATCGCGCTCGCCCTGGGGCGCGGCAAGCTCAACGCCGAGCCCGGCAAGGGCCGGCTGATCGGCCACACGCAGCCGCGACGCATTGCCGCCAGTTCGGTGGCCAAGCGCATCGCGGAAGAACTGAAGACGCCGCTGGGCGACGTGGTCGGCTTCAAGGTGCGCTTCCAGGACCGCCTGTCGCGCGATGCCTCGGTCAAGCTCATGACCGACGGCATCTTGCTGGCCGAGACGCAGACCGACCCGCTGCTGAAGGCCTACGACACGCTCATCATCGACGAGGCGCACGAGCGCTCGCTGAACATCGACTTCCTGCTGGGCTACCTGCGCGAGATTCTTCCGCGCCGGCCCGACCTGAAGGTGATCGTCACCTCGGCCACCATCGACGCCGACCGCTTCGCCCAGCATTTCGCCTCGGCCAAGGGCCCGGCGCCGACCATCATGGTGTCGGGCCGCACCTTCCCGGTGGAGCAGCGCTACCGCCCGTTCGAGGAGTCGCGCGAGCACGACCTGAACGACGCCATCGCCGATGCGGTCGACGAGCTCTGGCGCGACCCGCACAACGCGGGCGACATCCTGGTCTTCCTGCCCGGCGAGCGTGAAATCCGCGAGGCCGCCGACCACCTGCGCCGCCACGTCAGCCACCAGCCGCTGTTCCGCAGCGCCGAGGTGCTGCCGCTGTTCGCGCGGCTGTCGGGCCCCGAGCAGGACCGCATCTTCGAAAGCCACAACGGGCGGCGCATCGTGCTGGCCACCAACGTGGCCGAGACCTCGCTCACGGTGCCGGGCATCCGCTACGTGATCGACACCGGCACCGCGCGCGTCAAGCGCTACAGCTTCCGCAGCAAGGTCGAGCAGCTGCTGGTCGAGCCGATCAGTCAGGCCGCCGCCAACCAGCGCGCGGGGCGCTGCGGGCGGGTGGCGAACGGCATCTGCATCCGCCTGTACGACGAGAAAGACTTCGAAGGCCGCCCGCGCTTCACCGATCCGGAAATCCTGCGTTCGTCGCTGGCCGGCGTCATCCTGCGGATGAAGTCGCTGCGGCTGGGCGACGTGGCGCGTTTTCCGTTCCTCGAGGCGCCGTCGCCGCGCGCGATTGCCGACGGCTACCAGCTGCTGAACGAACTCGGCGCGGTCGACGACGCCAACGAACTCACGCACACCGGCGCCGAGCTGTCGCGGCTGCCGCTCGACCCGCGCGTGGGCCGCATGATCCTGGAAGCCCGCGCGCGCGGTGCGCTCGAAGAAGTGCTGATCATCGCCTCGGCCCTCAGCGTGCAGGACGTGCGCGACCGGCCGATGGACGCGCAGCAGCAGGCCGACCAGGCGCACTCGAAATTCGACGACGAGAAAAGCGAGTTCAGCGGCTACCTGCGGCTGTGGAAGTGGATCGCCGACGTGCGCGGCGGCCACGGCGACACCCACAAGCTCAGCAACCGCCAATACGAGCAGCTGTTGCGCCAGAACTTCATCAACATCCGCCGCGTGCGCGAATGGCGCGACATCCACTCGCAGCTGCTCACGGTGGTCACCGAGCACAAGTGGCGCCTCAACGCCGAGCCCGCGGGCTACGAGCCGCTGCATCTGTCGATGCTCGCCGGCCTGCTGGGCAACGTGGGCTGGAAGCTCGAGGACGACGAGGCGTACCTGGGCGCGCGCGGCATCAAGTTCTACAAGCACCCTGGCGCGCACCTGAAGAAGAAGCCGGGCCGCTGGATCGTGGCGGCCGAACTGGTCGAGACCACGCGGCTCTTCGGGCGCGGCATTGCCAACATCGAGCCGCAGTGGCTCGAACAGGTGGCGGGGCATCTGCTGAAGAAGCAGCTGCTCGACCCGCACTGGGAGAAGAAGGGCGCGCAGGTCTCGGCGCTGGAGCGCGCCACGCTGTACGGCCTGGTGGTCTACAGCGGGCGGCGCGTCGACTTCACCAAGGTCGATCCGGTCGCGGCGCGCGAAATATTCATCCGCGAGGCGCTGGTGGGCGGGCAGTGGGAAAGCAAGTTCCCTTTCCTCACGGCCAACCGCAAGCTGGTGCGCGAGGTCGAGGGACTGGAGCACAAGTCGCGCCGGCAGGACGTGCTGGTCGACGACGAGCTGATCTTCGCCTTCTACGACGCGCAGCTGCCCGCCGACGTGGCGAGCGGCATCACCTTCGAGAACTGGTATCGCCACGCCTCCAGGGAGCAGCCGCGCCTGCTTTACCTGACGCGCGACGAGCTGATGCGCCATCAGGCGGCGGGCATCACGACCCAGTCGTTCCCGCCGACGCTGCGCCTGGGCGGCGTGGATTGCGCCGCGAGCTACCTGCACGAGCCGGGCGACGCGAAGGACGGCCTCACGGTCAGCGTGCCGCTGTTCGTGCTCAACCAGGTGAGCGAGGAGCGCTGCGAGTGGCTGGTGACGGGCATGCTCAAGGACAAGATCCAGGCGCTGCTCAAGAGCCTGCCGCAGCGCCCGCGTTCGCGGCTGGTGCCTTTGCCCGAATCGGCCGGCAAGCTGGCGGAAGAGTTGTCCGCGCCGGAGCTGTTCGGCACCGGCTCGCTGACCGACGTGCTGCTCAAGCGCGTGCGCGACATGACCAGCATCGACGTCAAGCGCGCCGACTTCAAGCTCGACATGCTGCCGCCGCATCTGTTCATGAACCTGCGGGTGATCGACGAGCACGGGCGGCAGTTGGGCATGGGGCGCAATCTTGGTGCGCTGAAGGCCGAACTCGGTGCGCAGGCGCGCGGCGCGTTCCAGGCGCTGGCGGGGCTGAACGTGAAGGCGTCGCCGGACAAGAAAGAATCAGCCTCGCCGGACCAGGGCTCCAGGGCCCCAGCCAAGGCTGCCAGCGCACCCTCCGCCGCCGCGTTGCCGGCCGGCCAGCGCTACACGGGCTGGACCTTCGGCGAACTGCCCGAACTGATGGAAGTGCGGCGCGGCTCGCAGTCGCTGATCGGCTTCCCGGCGCTGCGCGACGAAGGGGACGCCGTGACCATCGAGGTGTTCGACGAGCCGGCCGTGGCCGCCGCCAAGCACCGCGCCGGCCTGCGTCGCCTGTTCGCGCTGCAGCTGAAAGACGCGCTCAAGTACCTCGAGAAGAACATCCCGGACCTGCAGAAGATGTCGGTGGCGTACATGCCGCTGGGCACGTCGGAGGAGCTGCGCACCCAGATCATCGACGTGGCGATCGACCGTGCCTTCCTGCAGGAGCCGCTGCCGACCGACGAATTCGCGTTCAGGAAGCGGCTCGACGAAGGGCGTGGCCGGCTCACGCTGATCGCGAACGAAGTGGCGCGGCTGGCCTCGGCCATCCTCGTCGAATACGCCGCCGCGGCGCGCAAGATCAAGGACACGAAGATCCAGCCCGACGCGGTGCAGGACGCTGCGCAGCAGCTGCAGCGGCTGGTCGGCAAGCGCTTCATCGCCGATGCGCCGTGGACGCAGTTGCAGCACTTCGCGCGCTACCTCAAGGCCATCGTGCTGCGGCTCGACAAGCTGCGCGCCGACCCCGCGCGGGACGCCGCGAAGCTCGCCGAACTCAAGCCGCAAGACCAGCGCTACTGGCGCCTGGTGGCCGAGCGCAAGGGCGTGGTGGACGACCGCATGCTCGAGTTCCGCTGGCTGCTGGAGGAACTGCGCGTGAGCTTCTTCGCCCAGGAACTGCGCACGCCGCAGCCGGTGAGCGTGAAGCGGCTGGACAAGGCCTGGGCGCAGCTGCAGGCCTGAGCGCCGAGGGGCGTCGCGGTGGACGAAAAAAAACCCGCGGATGCGGGCTTTTTCTTCATGGGCCGGTCGTGCCTATATGCGTCCCATGAGCACGAGGATGACGACGATCAGCACGATCAGGCCTACGCCGCCGCTGGGACCATAGCCCCAGGACCGGCTGTAGCCCCAGCTCGGCAGCGCGCCAATCAGTATCAGGATCAGGACGATCAGCAGAATGAACGAGAGCGACATGTTTTCTCCAGGGCGTTGTTGTGATGAGCCTTCATGCTCACCCCGCCATGTCTCGCGGGGCGCCGGATAGCCGCCCCTTCGGTGGTCAGCCAACGTCCTACCGCTGCTGTCGGCGCTCTGCAGGCGTCAGAGTCGCGCGAGCCGCTCCAGGGCCGAGAGCAGCGTCTCGTCCTTCTTGGCGAAGCAGAAGCGCACCACGCGCTGGTCGAAGCCGTTGCCGTAGAACGCCGACAGCGGGATCGCCGCCACGCCGATCTCGCTCGTGAGCCAGAGGCAAAAGTCGGCCTCCGAAAGCTCGCTCACCGCCGAGATGTCCACGCACTGGAAGTAGCTGCCCTCGCTGCGCAGCAGCCTGAAGCGGGTTTTCTCGGCCAGGCCGGCGGCGAACAGGTCGCGCTTGCGCTGGTAGAAGGCGGGCAGCTCGAGGTAGGGCGCGGGCTCGGCCATGTAGCGCGCGAGCGCATGCTGCATCGGCGTGTTCACGGTGAATACGTTGAACTGGTGCACCTTGCGGAACTCGGCCATCAGCGGCGCGGGCGCCGCCACGAAGCCGACCTTCCAGCCGGTGACGTGGTAGGTCTTGCCGAAGCTGCTGACGATGAAGCTGCGCGCCGCCAGGCCCGGGAAGCGCGCCACGCTCTCGTGGCGCGCGCCGTCGAACACCATGTGCTCGTAGACCTCGTCGCTGATCACGAACACGTCGGTGGGCGCGAGCAGTTCCTCGAGCTTGCGCATCTCGGCCGCGGTCCAGACCGTGGCGCTCGGGTTGTGCGGCGTGTTGATGATGATGGCGCGCGTGCGCGGCGTGAGCGCGGCGGCGATCTTGTCGAAGTCGGGGCGGAAGGTGCCGGGGATGAGCGGCACGCGCACCACGCTGCCGCCGGCCAGCTCGATGTTGGGCACGTAGCTGTCGTAGCAGGGCTCCAGCACGATCACCTCGTCGCCCGGGCGCACCACGGCCAGGATGGCCGTGATGATGGCCTGCGTGGCGCCGGCGGTGACGGTGATCTCTGTGGCCGCGCTGTAGCCGTGGCCGTAGAGGGCAGAGATCTTGGCGGCGATGGCCTCGCGCAGCGCCGGAATGCCCGGCATCGGCGGGTACTGGTTGTGGCCGGCGGCCATGGCCGCCGTCACGTCCTCGAGCAGCTTCGGGTCGCAGTTGAAATCCGGAAAGCCCTGGCCGAGGTTGACCGCGTTCTTCTCGGCCGCCAGCGTCGACATGACCGTGAAGATGGTGGTGCCGACGGAGGGCAGCTTGGTGCCCACTTCGGGCGTGCGCGGGGACGTGCTCATGATGTTCGTGATTTTTTTCAACTGTTGTTCAGCATGCCACTTGCTCGTCGCTGCCCCTTCCGGAAACACCGCGGAACCGGCTTTGCCGGGCCGCTGGTGTTGCCCCCGGAAGGGGGATGGCGAAGCGACACGAAGTGCGCGAAGCCTGGGGGTGATCCTGTTTACAGCTCGTAGTCTTGTTGGTGGCCGCTTAGGGCTTTGGCGATCAGGTTGCGGTCGAGGCGGTCGGAGAGCAGCTCGGCGAACTTGAAGACGAAGTTGCGCAGGTAGGCGCTGCGCTTGAAGGCGACGCGGGCAATATTCTGGCCGAACACATGGCCCATGGGGCGCACCACGAGGTCGGCGTTCGACTCGTCCCGCACCGCCATTTCGGCCACGATGCCCACGCCAAGGCCGAGGCGCACGTAGGTCTTGATCACGTCGGAGTCGATGGCTTCGAGCGCGATGCGCGGCGTGAGCTTCTTCTGCGCGAAGGCGTGGTCGATGCGCGTGCGGCCGGTGAACGACGGGTGGTAGGTGATGATCGGCTCGCTGGCCAGGTCTTCGAGCGAGATGCGCTCCTTGGCCGCCAGCGGATGGTCCTTGGGCAGCACCAGCACGTGCTGCCATTCGTAGCAGGGCAGCGTCACCAGTTCGGCATAGCCGTCGAGCGATTCGGTGGCGATGCCGATTTCCGCGATCTCGTCGATCACCATGCGCGCCACCTGGTCGGGCGAGCCCTGGTGCAGGCTCACGTTGACCTTCGGGTAGGCCTCGCGCAGGTTGGCCACGGGCACCGGCAGCACGTAGCGCGCCTGGGTGTGGGTGGTGGCGATGGAAAGGGTGCCGCTGTCCTGCGCGCTGAACTGCTCGCCGATGCGCTTGAGGTTGCCCACCTCGCGCATGATGAGCTCGATGCTGGCAATGACATGCTGGCCCGGCTCGGTCACGCGCTTGAGCCGCTTGCCGTGGCGCGCGAAGATTTCAACGCCCAGTTCTTCCTCGAGCTCGATGATGGCCTTGGAGACACCGGGCTGCGAGGTGTGGAGCGCCTTGGCCGCCTCGGTGAGGTTCAGGTTGCGCCGCACGGCTTCCTGAACAAACTTGAACTGATGCAGATTCATATCAAATTCCGTCTTATTGCGGAATTCATTATGCCTTCGGAATCTATCGAAATTGCCGGAATTCAGCTTTTGATAGCAATTTTGGCCAGCAGGTCGACCAGTTCAGGCTCTTCGCCCACGATCCGGGCCAGCGAGATGTCGATGGCGGGCCAGCGCTGGCGCAGCGCCTCGACCTGCACCGGCAGGTCTTCGCGGGCGTGCTTGCCCATGCCCAGGAACAGCGGAACGAGCCGGACGGAAGTGGCGCCGGCGGTCACCAGGGCCGCCACCGCGGTGGGGAGATCGGGCGCGGCCAGCTCCATGTAGGCGCAGGCGACCAGCGCGTCCGGCGTGCGGCTGGTCACGCGCGCGGCCACGGCCTCGATGGGTTCGCGCCAGCGCTCGTCCCGCGAGCCGTGCGCCAGCAGCACGATGCCCTGGACCTGCCTTCCTCGTGCCTGCGCCGTCATCGCCGAAGCACCAGCCAGCTGAATGCCGTCAACGACATCACCGAATAGATCAGCCCAGGCGCCGCCGCCGTGAGCCACGGAGACCAGTTGCCAAGGTTGCCCAGGTAGCCGAACACGTTGTTCAGCAGGAAGAAGCTGATGCCGATCATCACGCCGCCGAACACGTAGGTCGTGATGCCGGCCTGGCGGAAGTGCAGGTAGGCGAAGGGCAGGGCGAGCACCACCATCACCAGGCACGACAGCGGGTAGAACACCTTGCGCCAGAACTCGATCTCGTAGCGCTGGGCGGTCTGGCCGTTGGCGTCGAGGTGGCGGATGTAGTCGAACAGGTCGATCGTGCTCATGCGGTCGGGGCGCAGCAGGGCGACCGACACCATCTCGGCGGTCAGCGAGGTCGGCCAGTTCAGCTCGGGGAGCTTGGTGCTGACGATGTGGGCCTGGTCGGCCGAGCCCTGCGTGTCGTACTTCTGCTGGTCGACGTCGGAGAGGATCCAGTGGCCGTCGTCGCTGATGCGGGCGGAGGCCGCGAGCGTCTGCGTCTTGATGTAGCCCTTGTCGTCGAACTCGAAGATGCGCGGGCTCTTGAGCGCGCCGCCGCGGTCGATGGCCAGCACGTTCACCGCGTACGAGACATCGCCACGCTTTTCCTTGAGCCACGCGCCGGTATTGCCCGCCAGCGAATAGGTGCCCTGGTAGCGCGCCTTGAGCAGTTGCCCGGTGCGCTCCGAGTTCGGCGCCACGTAGTCGCCGACCGCGAAGGTCAGCACCACGAAGCTCAGGCCCAGCAGCAGCAGTGTGCGCAGCGCGCGCCAGGGGCCCAGGCCGCTGGTGCGCAGGATGGTGTATTCCGAGCTCTGCGCGAGCCGCGCCATCACGAAGATGGAGCCGATCAGCACGGTGATGGGCAGCAGCTCGTACAGGTGGCTCGGGATCAGCAGGGCGACGTAGATCAGCGCCTGCAAGGGCCCGTAGTTCAGGCTGTCCGGCTTGCCGATGGACTGCAGTTCATCGACGAAGTCGAAGAAGAAAAAGAGGCTCAGGAAGCCGAGCGTCACGAACGCGACGGACTTCAGTACCTCCACATAGATCAGGCGTCGTATCGTTTTCACGCGGTGGGTTCGATCTTGGGTGTGGTCGCGGGCGCGGCGGCGCCGGCCTTCCTGGCGCGGCGGCCCCAGTTGTTCTGGCGCGCGCTCAACCACGCGAGGTTGATGAGGAGCACGCCGCCGTGCAGCACGAGCATGAAGCCGCCCATGCTGAAGCGGCCCGAGCTGATCCAGCTCTGGCCCAGGTTGAGCATGTTGTAGTAGATGACGAAGGCGAACAGCGCGAGCAGCAGGTTGCCGCTGCGCCCGACACGCGGATTGGCGCTGGAGACGTTCAGCGCCAGCAGCACGAAGTTGATGGCCGTCAGCAGCATGCCGATGCGCCAGGCGAGTTCGCCCCTGCTCATGTCGCTCGGGTCGGTCAGCAGCGACAGCGTGGTGCGGGCGCGCGAGGGCGTGGCGTCGTTCGTGAGGCCGTCGCTGCCGCCGGCGCGGGTGCCGTACGTCTTGAATTCGCTGATCTTCAGGCCGGTGTTGGCCATCGGCTGTTCCAGGCGCTGCCCGTTGTTGAGCAGCAGGTAGCGGGAATCGCCGATGTTCTCGATGCTGCCGCTGCGCGCCGAGGTGGTGATCTGCATGTTGCGCTCGACCGACCAGATGAAGACGTTGGTGGCCTTGGAGTTGTCCGGCGTTTCCTTGTCGATGAAGAACACCCGCACCCGGCCCGCGGATTCGCGGAATTCACCGGGCGCCACGCGCTCGATGTCGCTGCGCTGCTCGTACTGCTTGCGCATGCCGATGGTCTGCGAGTTGGCCCACGGCCAGCCGACCAGCGCCATCACCGCGATCAGGATCAGCACCGGCCAGGCGAAGCGGAACAGCGGCTGCACGAAGTCCATGAGGCCGCGGCCGCTGGAGAACCAGATCACCATTTCGCTGTCGCGGTACATGCGCGAGAGCGTGCCGACGATGGCGATGAACAGGCTCAGGCTCAGGATGGTCGGCATGTAGCCGAGCACCGTGTAGGCCATGACCAGGAACACCTCCTGCGGGTTCACACTGCCCTTGGACGCGAGCCCGAGGGTACGGATGAGCATCATGGTCATCACGATGGTGACCAGAACCACGAGGGTCGCTCCGAAGCTGCGGGACAGCTCCTTGCGTAGGGAAGAATGGAATAACATCGTTCGAGGAAAAAAAGGATTATGGACTTTCAACTCAAGACCCTCACCGTCGCCCAGGCTGCAGCCGAGAAATCCGATGTCCTGATCGTGCTCGTCGGCAGCGCTCCCCTCGCCACCAAAGACCCGCTTTCCGTGCTGGCAGCCAGTGCCCGCAAGGCCGGAGACCTGCCCGACAAGGCGGGAAAACTGCTCACGCTTTACCGTCCGGACGACGTCGTGGCGGCCCGCGTGGTGCTCGCGGCCATCGGCGACGGCAAGCCCGGCTCGGTGCGCAGCGGCGTCGCTGCGGCGGTGAATGCGGCCAAGGCCCATGCGCCCAAGCGGGTGGTCCTGGTGTTTGCGCAGCCCGCGGACGGCGCGGCGGTGGCTTGCGCCGTCACGGCGGCGGCCGACGCCAGCTATGTCTACACCACCACCAAGTCGAAGGCCGAGCCGCGCAGCATCCGGCAACTGACGGTCGGCGTGAATGACGCAACGGCTGTTACCGGCGCTTTCAACGATGCCCGTGCCACCGTGCTGGGCATCGAGCTGGCCAAGGAGTGGGGCAACCGCCCCGCCAACCACGCCACGCCCACGCTGCTGGGCGAGGCCGCCAAGGACCTGGCCAAACTGCCGAAGATCAAGTGCGAGGTGCTGGGCCCGAAGGAAGTCGAGAAGCTCGGAATGGGCTCGTTCATGGCCGTGGCGCAGGGCTCGGCCGAGCCGCTGCGCTTCATCGTGCTGCGCTACCAGGGCGGCCCCAAGGACCAGGCCCCCGTGGTGCTGGTGGGCAAGGGCATCACCTTCGACACCGGCGGCGTCTCGCTCAAGCCGGCGGCCGAAATGGACGAGATGAAGTTCGACATGTGCGGTGCCGCGAGCGTGCTGGGCACTTTCCGCGCGCTCGGCGACATCCAGCCCGCGATCAACGTCGTCGGCCTGATCCCGTCGTGCGAGAACATGAACGACGGCCGCTCGGTCAAGCCGGGCGACGTGGTCACCAGCATGAGCGGCCAGACCATCGAGGTGCTCAACACCGACGCCGAGGGCCGCCTGATCCTGTGCGACGCGCTCACCTACGCCAAGAGATTCGATCCCGCCGCGGTGATCGACATCGCCACGTTGACGGGCGCCTGCGTGGTGGCGCTGGGCGGCGTGCGCAGCGGCCTGTTCTCCAGCGACGAAGCGCTGGCCGCCGCGCTTGAAACCGCCGGCGAAGCCTCGCAGGACCGCTGCTGGCGCCTGCCGCTCGACGACGACTACGCCGAGGGCCTCAAGAGCAACTTCGCCGACGTGGCCAACATCGCGGGGCGTGCCGGCGGTGCCATCACCGCGGCCAAGTTCCTGCAGCGCTTTGCCGGCGACTTCGCCTGGGCCCACCTCGACATCGCGGGCACGGCCTGGAAGAGCGGGGCGGCCAAGGGTTCGACCGGACGGCCGGTGGGGCTGCTGGTGTCGTACCTCACGAGCCGTGCCGCCGCTAACGCGCAGGCCAAGGCGCCGGCCAGGAAGGCCCGGTCCGCCAAGTGACGGAAATCGGCTTCCACTACAACGCGCCCGACAAGCTGAACTACGCCTGCCGGCTGGTTCGCAAGGCCGTCAATGCGCGCGGCCTGCGCGTCGTGGTGGTGGGTGACGCGCGCGCGCTCGACGTGGTGGATGCCGCGCTCTGGCAGCTCTCGCCGGTCGACTTCGTCGCGCATTGCCGCGGTGACGCGCCGGCCCACGTGCTGGCGCGCACGCCCGTCGTTCTTTCTTCCGACGGCGCCGACGTGGCGACGTTGCCGCACCGCGAGATGCTGGTGAACCTCGGGCTCGAGGTGCCGGCCGGCTTCGAGCGCTATGAGCGCCTCATCGACATCGTGAGCGACGAAGGCAACGACCGCCAGGTCGGCCGCTCGCGCTGGCGCCACTACGCCGACCGCGGCTACGCCATCCAGCCGCACGACTTCGCAAAGAGTTCCTGACATGGCCAGCACGCTGCGCACCCCGCCCCGTTTCGTTC
>NZ_JBXASW010000019.1:0-87576 GCF_058809745.1 Variovorax sp. MPBD4-3 | reverse complement strand
CCAGCGTCGGCACCACCGATCTCACCGCAGCAAACGGCACGATCACCAGCCTGACTTCCACCAGCATCAGCGCCGGCACCGTCAACGCGACCAGCGTCGGCACCACCAACCTCACCGCGGCAAACGGCACGATCACCAGCCTGACTTCCACCAACATCAGCGCCGGTACCGTCAACGCGACCAGCGTCGGCGCCACCAACCTCACGGCCAGCAACGGCACGATCAACACGCTGAGCTCCGCCAGCATCACCGCCGGCACCGTGCACGCAACCAGCGTGGGCACCGTGAACCTCACGGCAAGCAACGGCACGATCAACACGTTGAACGCCACCAACGTGAGCACCACCAACCTGTCGGCTGCCAGCGCCACCGTCAACGCACTGACCGCCAACTCGATGAGCGCCACGACGGTGAACGCAAGCACGGTGAATGCGGGCACGGTCAACGCCACCAACGGCAACTTCCAGACGATCACCGCGGCCAACGGCAACATCACGGTGCTCAACACGCAGACCGGCAACATCACCACGATCAACGCGGTGACGGGCAACGTCACGACGTTGAACGCGGGCACGGTCAACGTGACGGGCAACGTGACGGCCGGCGGCACGGTCACGGCGGGCAACGGCGTGGTCGCGAACGGCCGCGTGCAGAACGTGGCGCCCGGCATCCTGCCCACGGACGCGGCGAACATGCAGCAGCTGAACCAGGTGCGGGCCGAGACGCAGGACGCGCGCAAGACCGGCAGCACGGGTGCCGCGATCGCATTGGCGGCGGCCTCGGTGCCTGCGCTGGAGGCCGGCAAGCAGTTCGGCGTGGGGGTCGGCGTCGGCTCGTACGACGGTCGCTCGGCCATCGCTGCGGCGGTCAGCTTCCGCCTCGGCGAGTCGTCGCAGATCAAGGTGAACGTCGGCACCGGCCAGAGCGGCAAGATCGGCGGCGGCGTGGGCGCTTCCTGGTCCTGGTAAGAAGCGCGCCTGGCGCGGCAGCGGCATGGCGTCCGCTTCCCCCGCGCCAGCCATGAAGAAAGAAAGCCGGCCCCTATACTGGGGAGCCGGCTTTTCTGCATCTGCATCGAGGTCGGCGCGTCCCGGCTGACCTCCTGACCCGTTCCTTCCACGGCCTCATGAACTCATCTGCACTCGCCCCTTCGCCCTCCCTGTCCGCGGAAGATGCCGGCCGCCTCCTGGAGCAGGGCCTGACGCTGCATCGCACAGGCCGTTTCGCTGAAGCCCTGCAGGTCTATGACGACCTGCTCGCCCGCGTGCCGGGACATGCCGACGCACTGCACCTCACGGGCGAGGCGCTCTACCGCCAGGGCCGCCCCCGGCTGGCACTGAACTACGTGAACCGCGCCATCGCGCAGTCGCAACACCCGTTCTACTTCAACACGCGCGCAACCATCTTCATGCACCTGGGCCTGCTGGCCGAGGCGCAGCAGGACCTGAGCCGCGCGATCAAGGCGCTGCCCCACTACCCCGAGGCCTACGTGAACCTGTCGGCGGTCTATCGCCAGCAGAAGAAGTTCCGCCAGGCGCGAGACGCCGCGTCGCAGGCCACGCGGCTCGCACCGCTGGCGCCTGCCGCATGGAACAACGCCGGTGCGATCGACATGGAGCAGAACCGCTTCGACGAGGCGCTCGGGCAGTTCATGCAGGCGCTGAAGCTCGACCCGAAATACACCACCGCGCACAAGAACATCGGCAAGATCCGCGCGCATCAAAAAGACTGGTCGGGCGCGCTGGATTCGCTCGCACAGGCCGCGGCCGACCCGCTGGACTTCGAGGCGTCGTACCTGCTGGCCAGGGCGCTGCTCGACGGCGGCCGCGCCGACGAAGCCATTGCGCCGATGCAGCACGCCATGCGCAACTGGTCCGCAGAAGACCGGCACAAGGTGCTGTCGGACCCCGAGGGCATCGCGGCGCTCTATGGCGTTTGCGGCACGCTCGAGGGCGCGTCGATGCGCTTCGACGAATCGGCCGAGCTCTACAAGCTGGCGCTCGAAAGCCTGCCCGAGAACGAACTGCTGCTGAACAACCTGGGCACGGTGAACTTCCGCCTCGGTGACTACGACAAGGCCATCGAAGTGCTCAGGAAGGCGCTGGAGGCGCACCCGCGCCAGGTGCTCGCACGTTGCAACCTCGGCGTGACCTACGTGATGGCCGGCCAGTCGGAGGCGGCGATCGCCGAGTTCGAACAATGCCTGCGTGACGACCCGGCCTTCATGCCCGCCATGGTGTGGATGCTCGGAGAAAAGGCGCACATCGCGCACTGGGACGGCGTGCCCGAACTGCGCGCGCGCATTGCCTCGCACCTGGACAACCCGGCCAACGACCAGGCGGTGTCGTCCTTCATCCTGATGTCGAACTACGACGACGCCCGCCGGCTGATGCACTGGACCCGGCGCTCCGCCACGGTGGCCCAGAAGGCCTCGGCCATCAAGCCCTTCGCCGACGCCGGCGCGCGCCGCACATCGCCGCGCATCCGCGTGGGCTACTACTCCTTCGACTTCCGCAACCACCCGGTGGCGCACCTGACGGCCGAGCTCTACGGGCTGCACGACCGCAAGGATTTCGAGATCTTCGTGTACTCCTACGGCCCCGACGACGGCCACCCGGCGCGCGCGCGCATCGCGGCGTCGGCGGAGCATTTCGTCGACATGCACGGCCAGTCGATCCAGCAGATGGCCGAGCGCATCCGCGAGGACGAGATCGACATCCTGATCGACCTCTCGGGCGACACGCGCGGCGCCAAGCCTCAGGTCATGGCCTACCACACGGCCCCCGCCCAGCTCATGTGGCTCGGCTACATGGGCACCAGCGGCTCGACCAACTACGACTACCTGGTGTCGGACAACTTTCTTTCGCCGCAAGGCACGGAAGACTGCTACACCGAGAAGCTGCTGCGCCTGCCCGAGACCTTCCAGGTGATCGACACGAAGCGCCCCGTCAATCCGCACAAGGCCACGCGCGCGGCGCACGGCCTGCCGGAAGACGCGTTCGTGCTGTGCAATTTCTCGCAGTCCTTCAAGATCCAGCCCGAGACCTTCGACGCGTGGGTTCGCATCGTGGAGGGCATCCCGGGCTCGGTGCTCTGGCTCGCGCAGGGGCCGAACGGCTTCGAGCAGAACTTGCGCGCGCACTGGGAAAAGGCCGGCCTCGCGGCCGAGCGCCTCATCGTGTCGCCGCGCATGCCGGTCGACCAGCACCTGGCGCGCATCGGCCTGGCCGACCTGTTCATCGACACCTTCCCCTACAGCAGCGGCGCCACCGCGAACGACGTGCTGTGGTCGGGCGTGCCGCTGCTGGCGCTCACGGGCTCGACGATGGTGTCGCGCATGGCAGGCAGCCTGCTGGGCGCCATCGGCCTGCCGGAGCTGGTGGCCACGAACCATGCGGAATACGTGGACAAGGCGGTCCACTACGCCACGCACCCCGACGAACTCGCGGCGCTGCGTGCGCGGCTGGCGGCGGCCAAGGAAGCGCGGCGCGGCTATTTCGACACGCCGCGCTTCGTGCGGCATCTCGAGGACGGCTTCAGGCAGATTGCCGCGCGCAACCGTGAAGGGTTGCCTGCCGCGCACGTCGACGTTGCGCCGTGCCCGCTGGAGAAGTGAGCAATCGCGGGCATACTCGGCTCTCCTTCAACAGCAGAGCTCCAGCAGCCTTTTGAATCATGAGCATCCTCAGTGAATTCAAGGAATTTGCCGTCAAGGGCAACGTGATCGACCTCGCGGTCGGCGTGATCATCGGCGGCGCGTTCGGCAAGATCGTCGATTCGCTCGTGGCCGACATCATCATGCCGCTGGTGGGCCTGGTGTTCGGGAAGCTCGACTTCTCCAACCTCTACGTGGTGCTGGGCACCGCGCCGGCCGGCGTGGCGAACACGCTGGCCGACCTGAAGAAAGCCGGCGTTCCCGTGCTGGCCTATGGCAACTTCATCACCATCGCGGTCAACTTCGTGATCCTGGCCTTCATCATCTTCATGATGGTCAAGCAGATCAACCGCCTGAAGCGCAGCGAAGAGCCGGCACCGGCCGCCGCGCCCGCAACCCCTGAAGACGTGATTCTGCTGCGCGAGATCCGCGACAGCCTCAAACGCCCCTGAGGGCTCGGGCCATGCGCAATGCCTCGATGAGGCTGGACGCATCGGCCTGCCCCGTGCCCGCGATGTCGAACGCGGTGCCGTGATCGGGGCTGGTGCGCACCAGCGGCAGCCCGAGCGTCACGTTCACGCCCTTCTCCACGCCCAGGTACTTGACCGGGATCAGGCCCTGGTCGTGGTACATCGCAATCACCACGTCGAATTCGCCGCTGGACGGCACGCCGCCCTTGGCGCGCGCGCGCATGAACACGGTGTCGGGCGCATAGGGCCCGTGGGCGTCGATGCCTTCTGCGCGCGCGGCGTCGATGGCCGGCACGATGACCTCGCGCTCCTCCGAACCGAACAGCCCGCCTTCGCCCGCATGCGGATTGAGGCCCGCCACGCCGATGCGCGGCACGCGGCCCAGCGCATGCGTCAGCGCCCGGTGCGTGATGCGCAGCGTTTCGAGCACGCCCTCGAAGCAAACGGCCTCGATGGCCTGTCGCAGCGACATATGGATGCTGACGAGCACGGTGCGCAGCTCGTCGTTGGCCAGCATCATGCGCACCGGCACGTCGGCCACGGTGCGGCCCAGGTGCGCGGCGGCCTCGGCCTGCAGCAGCTCGGTATGGCCGGGATACGGAAAGCCGGCGGCGGACAGCGCCTCCTTGTGCAGCGGCGCGGTCACGATGGCGGCGACCTCGCCGCGCAACGCCGCCCGCGCGGCCCACACCACGCATTCGCCCGCCACGCGCCCGGCCTCGGCACTGACCCGGCCGATCTCGATGCCCGAAGGCGGCGCGATCACCTGCAGCACCGGGATGCAGCGCGGCGGCACGGCGGCCGCCTCGGCGACGGAGCCGATCTCGAGCACCGGCCAAGCCGGCTCGCCCGGTGCAGCCAGCCCCTGCGAGGCCTGGCGCATCGTGCCAACGTCGCCCGCAACGAAAGTGCCGCGCGTGGCATCGGGCGCCTCGCGAAACGCCTTGGCGATGATCTCCGGGCCGATGCCCGCGGGGTCGCCCAGGGTGATGGCGATGGGGCTGTTCACTGCGCTCATGCCGGGTTGTCGATGTCGATGAACTCGTGCACCAGCCCGAGTTGCGCGGCCACGTGCCCGGCCACCGCCTGCGCGCCATAGCGCTCGGTGGCGTGGTGCCCGCAGGCCAGGAAGGCCACGCCCATCTCGCGCGCGTAGTGGGCCTGCGGCTCGGAGATCTCGCCGGTGATGAAGGCGTCGGCACCGGCCGCGATGGCGGCCTCGAAGTAGCCCTGGGCGCCGCCCGTGCACCAGGCGACGGTCTTGATGGGACGCTGCGCCGTATCGAGCAGCGTGACGGGCCGCTTCAGCACGCCCTCCACGTGGGCCGCGAGCGCCTTGGCATCGGCAAAGCCCTCTGCGTTTTCGCGCGTGCCCAGGAAACCCAACTCCTGTTCGCCGAAGCGCCCGGTGGCGCCGGGATGCGCGACGAGCCCCAATTGCAGGCCGAGCTGCGCGTTGTTGCCGAGCTCCGGGTGCGCATCGAGCGGCAGGTGGTAGGCGAACAGGTTGATGTCGTGGCCGAGCAGCAGGCTCAGGCGCTGCTTCATCCAGCCGGTGACGCAGCCGCTCTGGCCGCGCCAGAACAGGCCGTGGTGGACGAAGATGGCGTCGACTTCGGCGCGGATGGCGGCTTCGATCAGCGCGCGGCTGGCGGTCACGCCCGAGACGATCTTGCGGACCACGGTGCGCCCCTCGACCTGCAGGCCGTTGGGTCCGTAATCCTTGAAGCGCCCGGGGGCGAGCAGCAGGTCGAATGCGTGAAGCAGTTCGTGGCGGGTGGTGCTCATCGCGACATTGTCGCGCGCCCCGCGGGCGCCGCGCCGTCGCGCATGGCATGGCCGCGCACGGCAAGCGGCAGGAACGCAAGCAGGAAGCCCAGCACCGCCACGTAGTGCGCCGGCGCCATGGTGTCGTGCTGCAGCCAGAGCGTGAGGATCACCGGCGTGAGCCCGCCGAACACCGCATAGGACATGTTGTAGGCGAACGAAAGGCCGGTGAACCGCACCGGCGCCGGGAACGCGCGCACGCCCGCGATCGGCACCGTGGCGATGGTGCCCACGAACAGGCCGACCAGCCCGTAGTGCCAGAACAGCGTGGCGGGCGTGCCTGGCAGGCCCGTGTAGAACAGATAGGCCGTGGCGAACAGGCCGCCCCAGCCGACGAGCATCACGGTGCGCGTGCCGGCGCGGTCGCTGGCCCAGCCCGCGAGCATGCAGCCCAGCGTCAGGGTCAGCGTGGCGAGCGCATTGGCCTCGAGCGACAACGCGGCCGGGATGTGGTGCACCTTCTGCAGGTAGGTGGGCGTGTAGAGCACCACCACCACGATGGCGGCCGACAGCACCCAGGTCAGCAGCGCCACGTAGACGCAGGCCAGCCGGTGCTCGCGCAGCACCGTGCGCAGCGGCAGTTCGCGCGCCACGCTGCGGCGGCCGGCCAGTTCCTTGAACACCGGCGTCTCGTGCAGGAAGCGGCGCAGGTACACCGACACCAGCCCGAACACCCCGCCCAGGACGAACGGAATGCGCCAGGCGAAGTCGCTCACCTGGTCGGGCGAATAGTGGCGGTTGATGGCCACCGCGATCAGCGAGCCCAGCAGGATGCCGCCGGTGATGCCCGAGGTCAGCATGCCGATGCCGAAGCCGTAGCGCCTGGCCGGCACATGCTCGCCCACGAACACCCAGGCGCCCGGCATTTCGCCGCCGATGGCCGCGCCCTGCAGCACGCGCATCAGCAACAGCAGCAGGGGCGCCGCCACGCCGATGCTCGCGTAGGTCGGCAGCAGGCCGATCACCAGCGTGGGCGCCGCCATCAGGAAGATCGACAGCGTGAACATGCGCTTGCGGCCGAAGATGTCGCCGAAATGCGCTATGACGATGCCGCCCACCGGGCGCGCCAGATAGCCGGCCGCGAAGATGCCGAAGGTCTGCAGCTGACGCAGCCAGTCGGGCATGTCCACCGGGAAGAACAGCGCCCCCAGCACGGTGGCGAAGAAGACGTAGATGACGAAGTCGTAGAACTCCAGCGTGCCGCCGAGGGCGGACAGGGCCAGGGTCTTGTAGTCGCTCGAGTCGAGCGTGCGTGCCGGCGCCGGCTGCGCGCCGTCCGGGAGGGTTGCTTCTGGGGTCATGGCTGACGGAGAAATCGTTGCTGCGCGCACCGGTCCGCAAGACCGGGTGGGAACGGGAGGCGGCGCGCCGACGAAACGCCTAGCCGCATCCGCCGGGTGGGCAGCGCGGGAGGCCTGGAAAACACGGCCCGGATCGGAACCGACGCGGGATGCTAAGGGTTATCCCGGATTCCCGCAGCCCGCCGGCCCCAATCTCGACCGCCCGGCGCGGTTTATGGGCCGTGCCGTTGAGGGACAATCGCAGGCAGTGCCGCGCCTGGAATGGCGCTCTTCGAACGTCTTCCCATCAAGTCTTCATGAAACGTACCTGGCTGCTTTTTGCCCAAGCCGTGACCGTCCTGCTCGCGGCGTACTTCGTCGTCGCGACGCTCAAGCCCGAATGGCTCAACAAGCGCTCGACCTCGCTGGGCGGCGTGGTGTCGGTCGTGCAGGCGCCCACGGGCAGCGCCGCCATCGCAACGCCCGGCAGCCTGGCCGCGCCGGCCAAGAAGGCGTCGCCGGCGGTGGTGAGCATCAACACCAGCAAGGCGGCCCAGCGCCATCCGCGCAGCAACGATCCGTGGTTCCGCTTCTTCTTCGGCGACCAGGACGACCAGCCCCAGGTGGGCCTGGGCAGCGGCGTGATCGTCAGCACCGACGGCTACATCCTCACCAACAACCACGTGGTCGAAGGCGCCGACGAGATCGAAGTGACGCTCAACGACAGCCGCCACGCGCGCGGCAAGGTGATCGGCACCGACCCCGACACCGACCTGGCCGTGCTGAAGATCGAGCTCGACAAGCTGCCGGTGATCGTGCTGGGCGACTCCGACGCACTGCAGGTGGGCGACCAGGTGCTGGCCATCGGCAACCCCTTCGGCGTGGGCCAGACCGTGACCAGCGGCATCGTCTCGGCGCTGGGCCGCAACCAGCTCGGCATCAACAATTTCGAGAACTTCATCCAGACCGACGCGGCCATCAACCCCGGCAACTCGGGCGGCGCGCTGATCGACGTCAACGGCAACCTGCAGGGCATCAATACGGCGATCTACTCGCGCTCGGGCGGCAGCATGGGCATCGGCTTCGCGATTCCGGTGTCGATGGCCAAGATCGTGCTCGAGGGCATCGTCAAGGAAGGCCAGGTGCGCCGCGGCTGGATCGGCGTGGAGCCGAGCGACCTCTCGCCCGAGCTGGCCGAGACTTTCGGCGTGAAGGCCGACTCGGGCGTGATCATCACCGGCGTGCTGCAGAACGGCCCCGCGGCCAAGGCCGGCATCCGCCCGGGCGACGTGATCACGTCGGTGGGCGAAAAGAAGACGGACAACGTGCAGGCGCTGCTGACCGCGGTGGCCGGCCTGAAGCCAGGCAGCACCTCGCGCTTCGCGCTGCAGCGCGGCAGCGACAAGATGGAACTGGACGTGACGCCGGGCCTGCGGCCGAAGAGCCCGGTGCGGCAAGTGCCAAATGAATAGGCTCGCCCCCAGGCTGCGCGGCACTTCGTGTCCGCTTCGCCTTCCCCCTACCGGGGGCAACACCTGAGGCCCGGCTGAGCCGGTTCCTCGGTGTTCCGGGCTTTGGGATCGCCTGCGGCGATCCCATCCAGGGAATCAGCTGGATGATGCGGAGTCGGCGCTTTCTTCGTCTTCCTGCTTCTTGCCGCTGCTGGCGAAATACTTGGCGCCGATGATGCCGACTTCGTACAGCAGGCACATGGGCACCGCCAGGGCCAGCTGCGACACCACGTCGGGCGGCGTGAGCACCGCGGCCACCACGAAGGCCACCACGATGAAGTAGCCGCGGAAGGACTTCAGCTTCTCGATGGTGACCATCTCGAAGCGCACCAGCAGCATCACGACGATCGGCACCTGGAAGGCGACGCCGAACGCGATGTAGAGCGAAAGAATGGCCTCCACATAGGAGGAAATGTCGGGTGTCGCCTGCACCGCCGCGGGCGCGAAGCGCTGGATGAAGCTGAACATCTTGTCCAGCACGAAGAGCTGCACGAAGGCGATGCCCGCATAGGCCAGCAGGCTGCCGAAGAAGATCAGCGGCAGCGCGAACTTCTTTTCGTGGCTGTAGAGGCCCGGCGCCACGAACATCCACGCCTGGTACATGAGCCAGGGCAGCGCCAGCAGCACGGCCGCCATCATCAGCACCTTGAGCGGTACGAAGAACGGCGAGAACACGCCGATGGCGATGAGCTTCGCGTCGTGCGGCATGTGGGCCTTGATCGGCATGGCGATCAGGTCGATCAGCCCGCCGGGGCCCGGCCAGATGGCCAGCAGGATGCCGGCGACCACGAGCCCGTAGACACAGTAGAGCAGGCGGTCGCGAAGCTCGACCAGATGCGCCACGAACGGCTGCTCGGTGCCCGCCAGCTCGTCTTCTTTGTCTATGTTCTTGTTGTCGGAATCGGCCATTGGAAAAGAAGATAGCGTGACGTCGGCCGGCGTGCGGCGCGCTCAGAACGCGGTGTTGTGGATGCGCTAGTTGATCTTGTTGATCGTGTGCGGACGGAAGCGCGCAACGCGCGCCGCGCCCGACAGCGCCTTGGTGCGCACGCCGTTGCGCGCCTTGTACCACTGCGGCGTGGCGCCCTGCTTCAGGCGCCAGTTCTTGCGCGGGTGCTTGTACTCCGGCGGCGGTGGCGGCTCGGGTTCGGCCAGCGCCGAGAGGGTTTCGCCCGATCCGGAGAACTGCTTTTCGAAGTCGCTCGCACCGGTGTGGATGCTGTGCTCGACGTCGCGCGCCGCATCCTCCACGGTGGTCTTCATCTTGCGCAGTTCGTCCAGCTCCATCGAGCGGTTGACTTCGGCCTTGACGTCGTTGACGTAGCGCTGCGCCTTGCCTAGCAAGGTGCCGACGGTGCGGGCCACGCGCGGCAGCTTCTCCGGGCCGATGACGATCAGCGCCACGACGCCGATCAGCGCCAGCTTCTCAATGCCGAGGTCGAGCACGTGCGGACCGTGCTCAGGACTTCTGGCGCGCTTCGACGTCGATCGTCGACTTGTCGCCGTTGGCCGGCTGGCCGGTCACTTGCTGGGCCGGGGCCGACGGGGCGGCGGCATCGGACGAGCTGCCGTCCTTCATGCCGTCCTTGAAGCCCTTTACGGCGCCACCAAGGTCGGAACCCATGTTCCGCAGCTTCTTGGTGCCGAAGATCATGACCACGACGAGCAGCACGATCAGCCAGTGCCAGATGGAAAAAGAACCCATGGAAGACTCCTAAGAATGTGTCCGATTTTAGTCGGGCGTAATGTGACAGTTTGGCTTAATGCCGCTCAGCCGCGAAGCCATGGCCGGGGACCGCCCATGACATGGACATGGAGATGGTGAACTTCCTGCCCACCCTCGGCGCCCGTGTTGACCACGACCCGGAAGCCGCCTTCCGGATAGGGCTTGCAGCCCTGCTCCAGCGCCAGCCTGGGGGCCAGGGTCATGATCTTGCCCATGAGGGCCGCGTCGTCGGGCGTCAGCTGGGCCATGGAGGCGATGTGCTTCTTGGGCACCAGCATGAAGTGCACCGGCGCCCAGGGCGCGATGTCGTGGAAGCCGAACAGGTCTTCGTCTTCGTAGACCTTGCGCGAGGGAATCTTGCCCTCGATGATTTTGCAGAAGATGCAGTTGGGGTCGTGTGACATGTTCAGACAGCCATGGGCTTGCGTTCGCTCCAGTTCAGCCAGCCCTTGACCAGCCGATAGATCATCCACACGGCGGTGGCGAAGAGGATGGGGAAACCGACCAGGATCCAGATGGTGATGAACCCCAGGATGGACCAGCACAGCCCCCACCAGAAGGTGCGGATCTGCCAGGTGAAATGGCTCTGGTAGAGCGTGCCCGCGGCGTCCTCGCGCTTGATGTAGTTCAGCACGATGCCCACGATGCCCGTGAGGCCGCCGGTGAACCACGACAGCGCATACAGCACGTAGACCGCCAGCGTGATCTGGCGCAGGCTCTCGAGCTGCTCGGGCGTCTTGCCCGAGGAGAAGTCGTCGATGGTCGTGATGTCGTTCATTCGGAGACCCCGCCTTTTTCTTCGATGCTGCGCTGCTGCACCTTGCGCAGGGCTTTTTCCTCGATGCCGCTGGTTCCCTCGCGGCGTTCCAGCTCCGCGACCACGTCGGCCGGCGAAAAACCGTAGTGCGCCAGCGCCACCATGGTGTGGAACCAAAGGTCGGCCACTTCGTTCACTATTTTCGAGCGATCCCCGCCATGGTCGGCGTCCTTGGCGGCCATCACGACCTCGGTGGCTTCCTCGCCGATCTTCTTGAGGAAGGCGTCGGGGCCCTTGTGCAGCAGGCGCGCGACGTAGCTTTTCTCGGGGTCGCCGCCGCGGGCGGGAAGGCGCGTCTCGATGACGGCGGCCAGCCGGGCCAGGGCGTCGGAGGTGTTGTCGTTGCTCACGGTGGCCGTCATTTGTAGATCGACTCCGGGTCTTTCAATACGGGTTCGACCACGGTCCAGTTGCCGTTTTCGTACTTGCTGAAGAAGCAGCTGTGGCGGCCGGTGTGGCAGGCGATGCCGGGCTCGTGGCCGAGCTGGGTGACCTTGAGCAGCACCACGTCGTTGTCGCAGTCGAGGCGGATCTCGTGCACGGTCTGCACATGGCCCGATTCCTCGCCCTTGAACCACAGCTTGTTGCGCGAACGGCTGAAATACACCGCGCGGCCCAGTTCGGCGGTCTTTTCGAGCGCTTCGCGGTTCATCCACGCGAACATCAGGACGTCGTTGCTGCCCTGTTCCTGCGCGATGACCGGCACCAGGCCGTTCGCGTCCCACTTCACTTCATCGAGCCAGTTCATGGAGATATTGTCGGGGATAGAAAAAGACCCTCAAAAGCTCAGCTGCGCACGGGGATTCCGCGCTCCGCCATGCGGGCCTTGGCCTGTCCGACCGTGAATTCGCCGTAGTGGAAGATGCTGGCGGCCAGCACCGCGTCGGCGCCGCCGTTCTGGATGCCGTCGGCCAGGTCGTCCAGGCTGCCCACGCCGCCGGAGGCGATGACCGGCACGCCGACCGCGTCGCTCACCGCACGGGTCAGCGCCAGGTCGAAGCCGCTCTTGGTGCCGTCGCGGTCCATGCTGGTCAGCAGGATCTCGCCGGCGCCCCGGCGGACCATCTCGGCGGCCCACTCGACGGCGTCGAGGCCGGTGTTCTTGCGCCCGCCGTGGCTGTAGACGTCCCAGCCGGCGCCGCGCGTGGCGGCTTCTTCCGGCGTGCGTCGCTTGGCATCGATGGCCACCACGATGCACTGCGAGCCGTATTTCTGCGAGGCGGCGTCGATCACGTTCGGGTCGGCGATGGCGGCCGAATTGAAGCTGGTCTTGTCGGCGCCCGCGTTGAGCAGCCGGCGCACGTCGGCCACGGTGCGAACGCCGCCGCCCACGGTCAGGGGAATGAAGACCTGCGAAGCCACGGCCTCGATGATCGGCAGGATCAGGTCGCGGCCGTCGCTGGTGGCGGTGATGTCCAGGAAGGTCAGCTCGTCGGCGCCCTGCGCGTTGTAGCGCGCCGCGATCTCGACCGGATCGCCGGCGTCGCGCAGTTCGAGGAAGTTGACGCCCTTGACGACTCGGCCGCCGGTGACGTCGAGGCAGGGAATGATGCGTTTGGCAAGCATGGGATGAACCGGAAAAGAATCAGGAGACGCAAAGCTGTTGCCAGCCCTGCCATTGGGCGCCGGGTGCCAGCAGCACCGGCTCGTCGATGCGGGCAGCCTCGACACAGAGCATGTGGCGAAAGCCCTCTTCGGGCATGTCGGCGAGTTTCGCACCCAGCACGGCACCGGGGTTCCAGACCACGGTTTCGGTGCAACTGGCGCTTTGAGAGATTTCGAGCGTGCCGGCGGGCTGCACCAGCCGCAGCGGCTTGGGCGGCGCGGCATAGACGCTGTCGAATTCGGCGTCGAAATGCAACGCCGGCGCGGTTTCCACATGGCGGTCGTCGCGCAGCGAATCCCAGCGGTTGGCCCCCTGCAGCCCTTCGAGGCGCACCTGGGCGATGTCGTCGACCCGCAGGTAGGTGTGCAGCGCCGCGGCGAAGGTCCAGGGTGCATGGTCAGTGTTGAACAGCGTGAGCGCCAGGCGCAGCTTGCCGGCGGCCAGGGTGGCTTCGAGCCGTGCCTCGAAAGCGTGCGGCCAGAGCTTGCGGGTGGCTTCGCTGTCGCGCAATGTCAGCCTGAGGGTGTCAGGCGTCTCGGGCGTATGGGCAGCCTGGGTTTCCCAAGGCAGGTTGCGCATGAAACCATGCTTGGGCAGCATGCCGCGCTGGTTGAATTGCGGGCAACATATCGGCACGCCGCCGCGGATGGCCGCCTGCCCGTCGAATATGGCGCGCGGGCTCAGGTAAAGCCTTTCCACCCCGTCGGCCGTGATCCAGGAGAGCACTTGCGCGCCGTGCAGCGCCACGGTGAGGCTGCTGCCGTCGGCGCCACGGGCGCATACGGCGGGCTGGCCGCGAAACTCGATCGAGCTGATTTCCATGCAAGGAATTGTAGGCAGCACCAGCCGCAAGGCAGCCGCATGGAATTGGGCCCCTGGAGCCATTGCGTGCCATGGGGCTTCTTCGATACCCTGTGGCCGAAGAAATACTCATACACGACAAAAGGGGATACGCATGAAAAAGAAGCTGCCGATGGCTGCCTGGATCCTGATCGCCATGGTGCTCGGTATCCTCGTGGGCTACATGATCTTCACGAGCTTTCCGGACAAGAAGGCCGCGAAGGAAATTGCCGACTACGTCTCCATCGTCTCGGACGTGTTCCTGCGCCTCATCAAGATGCTGATCGGGCCGCTGGTGTTTTCCACGCTGGTGGTGGGCATCGCGCACATGGGCGACGCCAAGTCGGTCGGCCGCGTCTTCGGCAAGGCCATCGGATGGTTCCTGACCGCGTCGCTGGTCTCGCTGGTGATCGGCCTGGTCATGGCCAACCTGCTCAAGCCCGGCGAGAACCTGGGCCTGCCGCTGCCCGACATCGGCGCCTCGGCCAACCTCGCGACCTCCAAGTTCACGCTGAAGGACTTCGTGAGCCACACGGTGCCCAAGTCCTTCGTCGAGGCCATGGCCAACAACGAGATCCTGCAGATCGTGGTGTTCTCGATGTTCTTCGGCGTGGCGCTCGCCTCGCTGGGCGACAAGGCAAAGACGCTGGTGGCGGCCATCGAGGAGCTGTCGCACGCCATGCTCAAGATCACCGGCTACGTCATGAAGCTCGCGCCGCTCGCGGTGCTGGCGGCCATGGCCGCCACGGTGGCGGTGAACGGGCTGGGCATTCTGCTGAAGTTCGCGGTGTTCATGGGCGACTTCTACCTGGGCCTGTTCGTGCTGTGGGGCGTGCTGACGCTGGCGGGCTTCCTGTTCCTGGGCCCTCGGGTGTTCAAGCTGCTGGTGCTCATCAAGGAGGCCTTCCTGCTGTCCTTTGCCACCGCGAGCTCCGAGGCGGCCTATCCGAAGATCCTGCAGGCGCTCGACCGCTTCGGCGTCAAGCGCAAGATCTCCAGCTTCGTGATGCCGATGGGCTATTCGTTCAACCTCGACGGCTCGATGATGTACTGCACCTTTGCCGTGCTGTTCATCGCCCAGGCCTACGACATCCACATGCCGATCAGCACGCAGGTCACGATGCTGCTGATCCTGATGCTCACCTCCAAGGGCATGGCGGGCGTGCCGCGCGCCTCGCTGGTGGTGATTGCCGCCACCCTGAACCATTTCGACATTCCGGAGGCCGGCCTGCTGCTGATCCTGGGCGTGGACACCTTCCTCGACATGGGCCGCTCGGCCACCAATGCGGTGGGCAATTCCATCGCCACGGCCGTGGTCGCCAAGTGGGAAGGCGAACTGCTCTCCGAGAGCGACGCCGAGATCAACGCCAAGGCGCTCGACGAGGAGGCCAGCGCCACCCTCGCCCACCCGGCGCACGCATGAGCCGTTACGCCATGAAACGCATCGGCATGCTGTTCGCGGCCGTGGCGCTGGCCGCGGCGGCTGTTGCCGCCCAGGCGCAGGAACTCACCGGCACGCTGGCCAAGGTGCGCGCCAGCGGCACCATCGCCATCGGCTACCGCGAGTCGTCGGTGCCGTTCTCGTTCCTCAACACGCGCAAGGAACCCATCGGCTATTCGATCGAGCTGTGCCGCTCGCTGGTGAGCGCCATCGAGGACGCGGTGGACAAGAGCCTCGCCATCAAGTGGGTGCCCGTTACCTCTGATTCGCGCATCGACGCGGTCGTGAACGGCCAGGTCGACCTGGAGTGCGGCTCGACCACCAACAACCTCGAACGCCAGAAGCGCGTGAGCTTCTCGCCGACGATGTTCGTGTCCGGCACCAAGGTGCTGGTGCGCAAGGGCTCGCCGATCAAGTCGTTCCGCGACCTCGCCGGCAAGAAGGTGGCGGTGACGGCCGGCACCACCAACGAGAAGACGCTGCGCGACCTGTCGGCCAAGTTCAAGCTCGGCATCGACCTGCTGGTGGCGCGCGACCATGCGGAATCGTTCGGGCTCGTGAAGAGCGGGCAGGCCGATGCCTTCGCGACCGACGACGTGCTGCTCTACGGCCTGATCGCGCAGGACGCCGCCAGGGCCAGCTACGAGGTGGTCGGCGACTTCCTCTCCTACGACCCCTACGGGATCATGTACCGCAAGGACGATCCGCAGCTCAACAAGGTCGTCGTCGACGCCTTCCAGGTGCTGGCGGAAGACGGCGAGATCGAGCGGCAGTACAAGCGCTGGTTCCTGCGCAAGCTGCCGACCGGGGAAAGCATCGACCTGCCGATGAGCGCGCAGCTGCAGACGATCATCCAGACGATGTCGGTGAAGGCCGAGTAAGCCTTCGCCCGGCGGCCGCCGTCAGCGGGCCGGCCACTCCCAGCGCGGGATCTCGCTCATGTCGAGGTTGGCGATGCGCGTCTCGCCGAACCGTTTCTCCAGCACCACCGGCTGCACGCCGTCGCTGTCCTCCAGCGCGGCAATCAGCCGCGCGGCGTGCGACACCACGATCACCTGCGAGCCGCGCGCGGCCTGCGCGATGAGCCGGCCGAGGGCTGGAAGCAAGTCGGGGTGCAGGCTGGTCTCGGGCTCGTTGAGCACCAGCAGCGCGGGCGGACGCGGCGTGAGCAGCGCCGCGATCCACAGCAGGTAGCGCAGCGTGCCGTCGGACAGTTCGGCGGCCATCAGGGGCCTGAGCAGGCCGTGCTGGTGCATCAGCGTCTCGAAGCGGTCGCCGAAGGCGCGCACCTCCACGCGGGCGCCCGGAAAAGCGTCGTCCACCGCGCGGTCGAGCGCTTCGCCGTCGCCGATCTCGCGGATGGTCTGCAGCGCCGCGGCCAGGTCGGCGCCGTCGTTGGCGAGAACCGGCGTGCGGGTGCCCAGCTGCGGCGGGCGCCTCGGCGTCGGAGCGGAAGTGGTCGTAGAAGCGCCAGGAGCGCATCTGCTCGCGCAGCGTGAGCATCTCGGGCGCGTCGCGCGGGTCGGCGTGCTCGGTCATCATGCTGGCGAAGGCCGGGATCGGCCGGCCGACGGCCTGCCAGCCCTTGCCTTCGCGCAGTCGCAGCGCCGCGCCCTTGCGGTCTACCAGTTGCGTCGACAGCCGCAGCAGCGGGCCGCTCCAGATGGCCTCGTGCTTGATCTCAGGGTCGTGCGAGAAGGCCGTCGACGGCACCGGCGGCGGCAGGCCGATGTCGATGGCGTAGCCGAAGTCTTCGGCCGTGGTGCCGGCAAAGCCGAGCTTGAGCGCGACCGGCTCGCTGCGCGTGGTGCCCTGCACCGGCAGTTCACCGCGCATCATGGCCGCCGAGAAGCGCTCCGGCCCCGCCCACAGCGTGGAAGACAGCCCGCCTTCGCGCACCAGCGAACGGATCACCCCGCCGTTGGCGATGTCGGCCAAGAGCCGCATCGCCCGGTACACGCTCGACTTGCCGCTGCCGTTGGCCCCGGTCACGACCGTGAGCCGGCCCAGCGGCACCGTCAGTTGCCGCAGCGAGCGGTAATTGGCGATGGCGAGCGCGGAAAGCACGCGCTGCGCGGCGAAAGCGTCAGGCTGCCAGTTCGTCCGCGCGGGCCTGCGCGGCGGCGAAGTCGAGATCGCCCGAATAGATGGCGCGGCCGCAGATCACGCCCTCGACGCCGTCGGACTCGACCGCGCAGAGCTTGTCGATGTCGGCCATGTTCGACAGGCCGCCAGAGGCGATCACCGGAATGGTCAGCGCCTGCGCCAGCTTGACGGTGGCCTCTATGTTGATGCCAGAGAGCATGCCGTCGCGGCCGATGTCGGTGTAGATGATCGACTCGACGCCGTAGTCCTCGAACTTCTTGCCCAGGTCGGCCACCTCGTGGCCCGTGAGCTTGCTCCAGCCGTCGGTGGCGACCTTGCCGTCCTTGGCGTCCAGGCCAACGATGATGTGGCCGCCGAAGGCGCTGCAGGCGTCTTTCAGGAAGCCCGGGTTCTTGACCGCGGCGGTGCCGATGATCACGTAGCGCAGGCCGTCGTCGATGTAGCGCTCGATGGTGTCGAGGTCGCGGATGCCGCCGCCGAGCTGCACCGGGATGTCGTCGCCCACTTCTTTCAGGATCGCCTTGATCGCCGCGTGGTTCTGCGGCTTGCCCGCGAAGGCGCCGTTCAGATCGACCAGGTGCAGCCGCCGCGCGCCGGCCTCGACCCATTTGCGGGCCATGGCAGCGGGGTCTTCGCTGAAGATGGTGGACTGGTCCATGTCGCCCTGTTTGAGGCGAACGCAGTGGCCGTCTTTGAGATCAATGGCGGGAATGAGGAGCATGGTGCCGGTCAGCAGGAGCGAGGGTTCAAGAAAAGAGAGCGGAATTTTTCAAGGACACCACGGACCGGCTTGGCCGGGCCGTTGGTGTCGCCCCCGGTAGGGGGTTGGCGAAGCGGACACGAAGTGCCGCACAGCCTGGGGGCGAGCAACATGTCATGGGTTCCAGTGGAGGAAGTTTCGGTAGAGCTGAAGCCCGTGGTCCGCACTCTTCTCCGGGTGGAACTGGGTTGCAAAAATGTTATCGCGTGCAATGGCTGCGGTAAAGCTCGCGCCGTAGTCGGCCTCGCCGACGCTGTGCACTGCGTCGGCCGGCCGGGCGTAGAAGCTGTGCACGAAGTAGA
The DNA here is from genome assembly GCF_058809745.1 of Variovorax sp. MPBD4-3. Classification (NCBI taxonomy): domain Bacteria; kingdom Pseudomonadati; phylum Pseudomonadota; class Betaproteobacteria; order Burkholderiales; family Comamonadaceae; genus Variovorax; species Variovorax sp. MPBD4-3. Next base: position 69,235 of record NZ_JBXASW010000019.1, on the reverse strand, counting down.
AGTAGCTCAGGTCGGGAATACCCGCCCACACCGCATGCGGGCGGGCCTGGCGAACCTGGTTCCAGCCCATCTGCGGCACCTTGAAGCGGCTGCCGTCGGCCTGCAGCCGCCCGGCCAGGTCGAACTTGACGACCTCGCCCGGTATGAGGCCGAGGCCGTCGGTCGGGCCTTCGTCGCTGCGCGACAGCATCATCTGCATGCCCACGCACACGCCGAACAGCGGCTTGCTGGCCGCCGCCTCGAGCACCGATTCGTGCAGGCCGGAGTCGCGCAGCTCGCGCATGCAGTCGGGCATGGCGCCCTGCCCCGGCAGCACCACGCGGGTGGCCTTGCGCACCACGTCGGGGTCGGAGGTGACGAACACCTCCACGCCGACCTGGTCGGCCGCATGGCGCACGGCCTGCGACACGGAGTGCAGGTTGCCCATGCCGTAGTCGACGACGGCGACGGTATTTGCTACAGATTTCATAGCTGATGGCCGAACGCGTTCAGAGCGAGCCCTTGGTCGAGGGAATGACGCCGGCGGAACGCGGGTCGAGCTCCAGCGCGCCGCGCATGGCGCGCGCGAAGGCCTTGAACACGGTCTCGCACTGGTGATGCGCATTGACGCCCTTGAGGTTGTCGATGTGCAGCGTGACGAAGGCGTGGTTCACGAAGCCCTGGAAGAACTCGTAGGTGAGCTGGCTGTCGAAGGTGCCGATCATGCCGCTGGTGAAGGGCACGTGCATCACCAGGCCGGGGCGGCCCGAGAAGTCGATGACGACGCGGCTCAGGGCTTCGTCGAGCGGCACGTAGGCGTGGCCGTAGCGGCGGATGCCCTTCTTGTCGCCGATGGCCTTGGCCACGGCCTGGCCCAGCGTGATGCCGACGTCTTCCACCGTGTGGTGGCCGTCGATGTGCAGGTCGCCCTGGCAGTCGATGTCGAGGTCGATCAGCCCGTGGCGGGCGATCTGGTCGAGCATGTGGTCGAAGAAGCCGATGCCGGTGGAGAGCTTGGCGCGGCCGGTGCCGTCGAGGTTGACGCTGACGGTGATCTTCGTTTCGGCGGTGTTGCGGGTGACGGACGCGATGCGGTCGCCGCTGTCCTGGCTGGTGGGGGTGGTCATAGTGAGGCTTCGAGCGCCGCGAGCATCCGCGCGTTCTCGTCGGCCGTTCCGACGGTGAGGCGCAGGCAGTTTGCGAGCAGTTCGTGCATTTTAGAAACGTTCTTCACCAGAACCCCGCGAGCCTTCATGCCTTCGAAGGTCTTGGCCGCATCGGGCACGCGCAGCAGGATCATGTTGGCGTCGCTGGGCCAGGTCTTGACGCCCGGCAGGCGGCCGAGCCCCGTCATGAGGCGCTCGCGCTCCTCGCGGATCTGGCGGGCCTGGGCCTCGAACACCTCGGCGTGCTCCAGCGCGAACAGCGCGCACTCGCAGTTGAGCACGCTGATGTTGTAGGGCGGGCGCACCTTGTCGATCTCGGCGACCAGCGCCGCCGGCCCCATGAGGTAGCCCAGCCGGATGCCGGCCAGGCCGAACTTGCTGAGGGTGCGCATCAGCAGCACGTGGCCGTGCTTCGCCAGGCGGTCGATGTAGCTGCGGGCGGCGAAGGGCTGGTAGGCCTCGTCGATCACCACCAGGCCGCCCTGCGCGCCCTGGGCCTCGACGATTCTCTCCAGGACGGCGTCGTTCCAGAGATTGGCGGTCGGGTTGTTCGGGTAGGCCAGGTAGACGATGGCGGGCTTTTCTCGCGCGATGGCGGCCAGCATGGCGGCCTCGTCGAGCTCGAAGTCGGCCGTGAGCGGCACGCCGGCGAACTTCAGGCCCTGCAGCTGCGCGCTCATGGCATACATGACGAAGCCGGGCAGCGGCGCCAGCACCGTCGCGCCGGGCAGGTCGCAGGCAATGGCCAGCAGCGAGATCAGCTCGTCCGAGCCGTTGCCCAGCATCAGCGCGAAGCCTTCGGGCATCTGCGCGTGGGCCGCCAGCGCGCGCCTCAGATCGGCGCCGCGGTCGCCGGGATAGCGGTTGAGCGCCAGCGCGCCGAGCCGCGCGCCCAGCTCGGCCTGCAGCGCGGGCGGCAGGCCGAAGGGGTTTTCCATTGCGTCGAGCTTGACGAGGCCGCGCGCGTCCTGAACCGCGTAGGCATGCATGGACCGCACGTCGCCGCGGATGCGGTCGAGCGGCGGGCGGGCGGATTCGGGAGCGGTCATTTGGTGCAGCGGTAGCTGTTCTTCAGGGCGCCGGCCATGACCAGCTGCACTGGCATGTCGGCTTCGTAACTGTCGGCGTTGCGGGTGAGCTCGGTCTGGTAGAGCGAGCGGGCCATGGAAGGCTCGAGGCGGCGCCCCTCGATGCAGAACACGGGCTTGAGCCCATTGCGCTGCGACGATTCGACGCCTTCGCGCAGGCCCTCCAGCACGCCCACGAGGTAGTAGCCGGCGTAGGCCTTGCCGTCTTTCTCGGTGGCCGCGAGCGTGCGCAGTTCGCGGATGCTCATGGCCTGGGCGCAGGCGGCCGTGGCCAGCGCGATCAGCAGGAAGGCGGCACGTTTCATGGCGTCACTGGCGATAGCGCGGCGGCGGCGCGTAGCTGCCGTCGGCCGGGAAGGCGCTGGGCTGCTGCTGCTGCGGCGGCGATGCGTCGCGGCGCTGGCGGCGCGGCACGTCGCGCTGTTCCAGTTCGAACAGCGCGGCGCCGATCACGCCGATGTTGCGCACGTCGCCGGCTTCCGTGTTGGCGGCATAGGCGCGCCCCGGCGTGGCGAAGCGGAAGGCGGCGACCTCGCTCTCGCTCTTGCGGAAGCCCTCGATGGTCAGCGCCTGCATCGGGCCCAGCACGTAGCCGCCGTTGCGCAGGCTGCCGGGCCTGCCGTTGAGCACGTCCAGGCCGTCGACCGTGGCGATCACCTCGTAGCTGCGCTCGCTGAGGTTGCGAAAGCGCAGCGTGTAGCGCGATCCCTCGACACCCGCCAGGCGGAACATGTCGTCGCCGCCGCTGCCCCGGCGCGCGCGCTGCAGCGGCAGCGGGCTGCCGGTCTCGTCGAGCACCGACCATTCGACGTCGCCGTCGGCCAGCAGCAGGTTCAGGCGGCGCTCGGGGTTGCTGCCCACCGCCCGGCGCACGGCACCTGCTTCGTTGTAGCCCAGCGAGGCCGTGTCGTCCGGCTGCGCGGACAGGCGCTTGGCGACGACCGTGCGGGTCTTCGATTCCAGGCCCTCGCCCCACTGCGTGCCTAGCCGCGGCGCGGGTGCCGCGGCGGGAGCGGCGCTGTTGGTGGTGACCGCCTGCGGCATCTGGCTGCAGGCGGCAAGCAATGCCGCGCCGGCGACGAGGCCCGTGGCGAACTTGAAAAGACGCGAACGATGGAGACGATCAATCATCTTGCTGGCTCCTCCCTGGGGGGTCATGGAGCCTCAGATCTTACGCAGGCGCATGCGCGCGGCCTCTGCGTGCGCCTGCAGGCCCTCGCCCTCGGCCAGCGTGACGGCGACCGGGCCGAGCACCTGGGCGCCGGCTTCGCTGACCTCGATCAGGCTGGAGCGCTTCTGGAAGTCGTACACGCCCAGCGGACTGGAGAAGCGCGCCGTGCCGCTGGTGGGCAGCACGTGGTTGGGACCGGCGCAGTAGTCGCCCAGGCTTTCGCTGGTGAAGGCACCGAGGAAGATCGCGCCGGCGTGGCGCAGCAGCGGCTCCCACCGGTTGGGCTCGCTGCTGCTCACTTCGAGGTGTTCGGGGGCGATGCGGTTGCTGATCTCGCAGGCCTCTTCCATGCTCTTCGTGTGGATCAGCGCGCCGCGGCCGTTGAGCGAGGCGGCGATGATTTCCGCGCGCGGCATGGCCGGCAGCAGGCGGTCGATCTCGGCCTGCACGCGGTCGATGTAGGCCGCGTCGGGGCACAGCAGGATGCTCTGGGCGAGTTCGTCGTGCTCGGCCTGGCTGAACAGGTCCATGGCCACCCAGTCGGGCGGCGTGCTGCCGTCGGCCAGCACCAGGATCTCGCTCGGGCCGGCGATCATGTCGATGCCCACGGTGCCGAACACGCGGCGCTTGGCCGCGGCCACGTAGGCGTTGCCGGGGCCGGTGATCTTGTCGACGGCGGGAACGGTGGCGGTGCCGTAGGCCAGCGCGGCCACGGCCTGGGCGCCGCCGATGGTGAAGCCACGCGTTACGCCGGCCACGTAGGCGGCGGCGAGCACGAGCTGGTTCTTCTCGCCCTTCGGGGTTGGCACGACCATGATGATTTCGCCCACGCCTGCGACGTGCGCAGGAATCGCGTTCATCAGCACGCTCGACGGGTAGGCGGCCTTGCCGCCCGGCACGTAGATGCCCACGCGGTCCAGCGGCGTGACCTTCTGGCCGAGCAGCGTGCCGTCCACGTCGCGGTAGCTCCAGCTCTCGCCGCTGGCCTTCTTCTGGGCCTCGTGGTAGCTGCGCACGCGGCGCGCGGCGGCTTCGAGCGCGTCGCGCTGTGCGGCGGGCAGCGATTCGAAGGCGGCCTTCAGCTCGGCCTGCGTGAGTTCCAGCTCGGGCAGCGTGTTCGCACCCAGCTTGTCGAAGCGGTTGGTGTACTCCAGCACCGCCTCGTCGCCCCGCTTCTGCACGTCGGCCAGGATGTCGGCCACGACCTTCTCGATGGCCGCGTCGTCGTCCGCGGACCAATGCAGCCGCGCCTTGAATTCAGCATCGAAGCTGGCTGAAGTCGTGGACAGTCGGGCGGGGGCTGCTTTCAGAGTCATGGGCGTGGGTTTAGTGGGTTTCAGGAGGACGGAATGGCCGACGCGAACGCGTCGATGATGTGGCGGATCGGCTCTCGCTTGAGCTTGAGCGCCGCCTGGTTCACCACCAGGCGCGCGCTGATGTCCATGATGCGTTCCACCTCGACGAGGTGGTTGGCCTTGAGCGTGTTGCCGGTGGAGACCAGGTCGACGATGGCGTCGGCCAGCCCGGTCAGCGGCGCCAGCTCCATGCTGCCGTAGAGCTTGATCAGGTCGACGTGCACGCCCTTGCTGGCGAAGAAGTCGCGCGCCAGGCCCACGTACTTGGTGGCCACGCGCAGGCGGGAGCCCTGCTTCACGGCGGAGGCGTAGTCGTAGTCGGCGCGCACGGCCACGCTCAGGCGGCAGGCGGCGATGCGCAGGTCCAGCGGCTGGTACATGCCCTGGTTGCCGTTCTCCAGCAGCACGTCGAGCCCGGTCACGCCGAGGTCGGCGCCGCCGTACTGCACGTAGGTGGGCACGTCGGAGGCGCGCACCAGCACCACGCGCACGTCGGGCCGGGTGGTTTCGAGAATCAGCTTGCGCGACTTCTCGGGGTCTTCGGTGACCTCGATGCCGGCCGCGGCCAGCAGGGGCATCGTCTCTTCGAAGATGCGGCCTTTGGAAAGCGCCAATGTGATCATGCGGCGGCTCCCGTCACGCGTTCGATGTCGGCGCCGAGGCCGCGCAGCTTGGATTCCATGCGGTCGTAGCCCCGGTCCAGGTGATAGATGCGGTCGACCAGCGTCTCGCCCTCGGCCACGAGGCCGGCAATGACGAGGCTGGCGGAAGCGCGCAGGTCGGTGGCCATCACGGTGGCGCCCGACAGCTGCGGCACGCCGGTGACCATCGCGACCTTGCCTTCGACGTGGATGCGGGCGCCCAGGCGCACCATCTCGTTCACGTGCATGAAGCGGTTCTCGAAGATGGTCTCGGTGACCATCGAGGCGCCGCGCGCGATCACGTTCAGGGCCATGAACTGGGCCTGCATGTCGGTGGGGAAGCCCGGGTATTCGGTGGTGCTGAAGCTCTGCGCCTTCAGGTGTTCGTAGGCAGGGCCCCTGGAGCCGATGCGCACGCCGTCTTTTTCGCAGGCCACGGTGCAGCCGGCGTCGCGCAGCTTGTCGATCACGGCGTCGAGGTGGTCGCCGCGCGCATGGCGCAGGAAAGCCTCGCCGCCGGTGGCCGCCACGGCGCACAGGAAGGTGCCGGCCTCGATGCGGTCGGCCACCACGGCATGCTCGCAGCCGTTCAGCTTCTCGACGCCCTGGATGCGGATGTGGCTGGTGCCGTGGCCTTCGATCTTCGCGCCCATGCGGATCAGCATTTCGGCCAGATCGACGATCTCGGGCTCCTGGGCAGCGTTCTCGAGCAGCGTCTCGCCCTCGGCCAGCGCGGCCGCCATGAGGAAATTCTCGGTGCCGGTGACGGTGACCATGTCGGTCAGGATGCGCGCGCCCTTCAGGCGGGTGCGGCCCTCCGGCAGGCGGGCGACCATGTAGCCGTGCTCCACCACGATCTCGGCGCCCATGGCCTGCAGGCCCTTGATGTGCTGGTCGACCGGCCGCGAGCCGATGGCGCAGCCGCCGGGCAGCGACACCCTGGCGTGGCCGAAGCGCGCCAGCAGCGGGCCCAGGGCCAGCACCGAGGCGCGCATGGTCTTCACGAGCTCGTAGGGGGCCTCGGGGTTGGTCAGGTCGGCGGCGTCCAGGCGCACGGTGCCGTTGTCGTCGCGCTCGGCGGTCACGCCCATGTTGCGCACCAGCTTGAGCATGGTCGACACGTCCTGCAGGCGCGGCACGTTGTGCAGCACCACGGGCTGGTCGGTCAGCAGCGCCGCGCACAGCTCGGGCAGCGCGGCGTTCTTGGCGCCGGAAATGAGTACTTCGCCGCGGAGCTCTCGCCCGCCGCGAATCAGAAGTTTGTCCATCGAAATTCCAGCGAAATCAGGGGCCGCCAGGGCCGGAAAGTTATTTTTCCACTGCCGCCCATTCGGCCGGCGTGTAGGTCTTCATCGAAAGCGCGTGCACCTCGTCGGTGTGCATTTTCGCACCGAGGGTGGCGTAGACCCGCTGATGGCGCTGGATCGAGCGCTTGCCCTCGAATTCGGCCGAGACGATGGTGGCGTACCAATGTCGGCCGTCGCCCTCGAGCGTGATGTGCTCGCATGGGAGATGGGACTGGATCAGGGCCTGGAGTTGTTCGGCGGTCATGGGATTTTGGGGAAGAGGCGCTCAGCTACGGATCTTGTAGCCGATGCGCAGCAGGTGGACGGCAATGGCGCTCACCACCAGCCAGGCGGTGCCGACGATTCCCAGGCTCAGCCAGGGCGAGGCGTCGCTGACGCCGAAGAAGCCGTAGCGGAAGCCGTCGATCATGTAGAAGAACGGGTTCAGGTGGCTCACCTTCTGCCAGAAAGGCGGCAGCGAGCCGATCGAATAGAACACGCCCGACAGGAAGGTCATGGGCATGATCAGGAAATTCTGGAACACCGCCATCTGGTCGAACTTCTCGGCCCAGAGGCCGGCGATGAGTCCCAGCGTGCCCAGCATGGCCGCGCCCAGCAGCGCGAACACGATGATCCACAGCGGCGCCACGAAGTCGGGCACGGCGAAGAGCATGGTCACCAGGAACACGCCCAGCCCCACGGCCAGCCCGCGGATGATCGACGAACCCACGTAGGCGAAGAACCAGCCCCAGTGCGACAGCGGCGTGAGCAGCACGAACACCAGGTTGCCCATGATCTTGCTCTGGATGATCGACGAAGAGCTGTTGGCGAAGGCGTTCTGCAGCACGCTCATCATCACGAGGCCGGGCACCAGGAAGGCCGTGTAGCCGACCGTGCCGTAAACCGTCACGCGGCCCTCGAGCACATGGCCGAACACCATGAGGTACAGCAGCGCGGTGAGCACCGGCGCGCCGACGGTCTGGAAGCCGACCTTCCAGAAGCGCAGCGTTTCCTTGTAGAGCAGCGCGCGCCAACCCGTTACCGCCATCATCTTGCAACCTCCAGCGGGGTCTGCTCGCCCGCCATCAGGTCGATGAACACGTCTTCCAGGTCGGCCTTGCGCATTTCCACGTCTTCCACCGCGACGCCGGCTTCGCGGATCGCAGCCAGCAGTTGTTCGACTTCATGGGCGTTCTGCGCCGGCAGCTGCACGATGCGCCCGGTGATGCGCGCGTTCTTCGCGATCTCCCAGGGCAGCATGGCGTCGGTCTTGAAGCGCAGCACGTTGCTCGCAGCCGATTTCAGCAGTTCGCTGGTGCGGGCCAGCGCGATCACGCGGCCCAGCTTGAGCATGGCGATGCGGCTGCACAGCGCCTCGGCCTCTTCCAGGTAATGGGTGGTGAGCAGCACGGTGCTGCCCTGCTTGTTGAGCCTGGCGACGAACTGCCAGAGCGTCTGGCGCAGTTCGACGTCGACGCCCGCGGTGGGCTCGTCGAGCACGATCACCGGCGGCTTGTGCACCAACGCCTGCGCCACCAGCACCCGGCGCTTCATGCCGCCGGAGAGCTGGCGCATGTTGGCCGTGGCCTTGTCGGCGAGGCCCAGGCTCTGCAGCAGCTCGTCGATCCAGGCCTCGTTGTTCTTGATGCCGAAGTAGCCCGACTGGATGCGCAGCGACTCGCGCACGTTGAAGAAGGGGTCGAACACCAGCTCCTGCGGCACGATGCCCAGCTGGCGGCGGGCCTGCGCGAAGTCGCGCTGCACGTCGAAGCCGTGGACGCTGATGGCACCCGACGTGGGGCGCGAGAGCCCCGCGAGCATGCTGATCAGGGACGTCTTGCCGGCGCCGTTGGGACCGAGCAGGCCGAAGAATTCGCCCGGTTCGATCTGGAAGCTGACCTCGTCGACAGCCTTCAGCCCTTGCTTGCCTTGGGCTTTCTGCTGTTTGGAGGGGGGGTAGGTCTTGGAGACCGATTGGAATGAGATCGCGGGCATGGGAGCCCGCGATTTTACGGGGCTGTTACTTTTTCAGGGCGCGGCGGGCAAAAGGCCCGCAACGCCGTACAGGGTGGCCAGTTCGCGCAGCCGCGGGGAGAGGCCCTTGACCGAGAACCCCCGGCCCAGCGCGCTCGATTCGCGGCGGCACTCCAGCAGCACGGCCAGCGCCGACGAATCGAACTGGGCCAGCGCGCTCGCGTCCACCACGGTGGACGACGAATCGGTCTGGCCCTTCAACCCCTGCTGCAGCATGCGCATGCAGGCGGGGGCCTCGTCATGGGTGAGCCGGGTGGGCAGTACCAGCATCGCTCGGCCCTCAGCCCTTGGCGTTGCCCTTGTTTCGCGCTGCCAGCGCGGCGATCAGGCCGTCGATGCCGCTCTTGTTGATTTCCTGCGCGAACTGGGTGCGGTAGGTATCGACCAGCCACACGCCCAGCACGTTCAGGTTGTAGACCTTCCAGCCGGCGCCCTGGCCGGGGGTCTTTTCAAGGCGGTAGTCCAGCTGGACCGGGTCGCCACGGCCCGTGACCTCGGTGCGCACCAGCACGTCGGTGTCGCTTGGCGAGCCGCGGAACGGGCGAACGGTGACGGTCTGGTCGGTCACCTGGTCGAGCGCGCCGGCGTAGGTGCGCACCAGCAGGGTCTTGAACTCGTCCTGCAGGCGCTTTTGCTGCTCCGGCGTGGCGGTGCGCCAGGCCGGGCCGACGGCGGAGGCCGTCATGCGCTGGAAGTTGACGTTCGGCATGATCTTGCTGTCGACCAGCACCATGATCTTGTTCACGTCACCTGACTTGATGCTGGTATCGGACTTGATGGTCTCGAGCACGTCGGTCGAGAGGCGCTTGACGAGCGCATCGGGCGCTTCGTCGGCTGCGCGCGCGGGCTGCACGAAGGCGACAGCGGCACCGAACAGCAGGGCGCCGGCCAGCACCAGGCGGCCAAGATCGCGTCGTTGCAAGGTCTTGTTGTTCATGGAGAGTCCCTCAATCAAGTTTGAAAATCTGCGAAGCACGTAAAAGCAGCGGTGTGCACAGACAAGAACGGGTTCGAGCGGCACGGCGCCTACCGGGTTCCTGTCCGGGAGGTGAAGCCTTGCAACCGGATGCAAGCAGCTCAGCCTCCCGTGCGCGCCGCACGCTTACTTTCCGGCGCCGTCGTCAGGCGGGTTGCCGTCGTAGATCTGGCTTTGGCGGCGCTGCAGGAAAGCGTCACGCGTGAACGAATACTTGTCGAGCGCCGCGTCGCCGAGCAGGCGGCCGGCCCGCAGGTACTGGGAACGGGTGTCGACCACGTCCAGCACCGTCAGCGAATTGCGCCAGGCAACGTCGTGAATGTGGTTCACCGGGTCGCCCCAGAAATCCAGCGGCTTGGCCGCAGCGTCGCGCACGGTGGACGGGCCCAGCAGCGGCAGCACGAGGTAGGGGCCGGGGGCCACGCCCCAGTAGCCGAGCGTCTGGCCGAAGTCTTTCTCGTGGCGGGGAATGCCCGCTTCGGTCGCGACATCCAGCAGGCCGCCAAGGCCGAAGAGCGTATTGACGTTCAGGCGCATGAAGGTTTCCGCGCTGTCCTGCAGCTTGAGCTGGGCCACGTTGTTGGCCAGGCTCCAGACGTCGCCGATGTTGCCGAAGAAGTTGTTCACCCCGGTACGCACCATGGAGGGCAGCACCTTCTGGTAGGCCGTGGCTACCGGGACGAGCACCGCGTCGTCGACGGTGTCGTTGAAGCGGGTGACACCGCGGTTGAACGGCTCGAGCGGGTCGGCCGGGTTGGCATTGGGGCCGGTGGCGCATCCGGCCACGAGCGCGAAGACCGCTGCGGCACTTGCCCAGCGCAGGCCGCTACCCATGCGGTGCACGGGGCTTGACAGATTTGATCGTGTTTTCATTTTTTGTTGGCTGTTCCGGCCGACGAGGTATTACCTTCCGCCGCCTTGCTGTACAGGAACTGACTGATCAGGTTCTCCAGCACCACGGCCGACTGGGTCGCGGTGATGGTGTCGCCTGCCTGCAGGTTCTTGTCGTCGGCGCCCGCCTCGATCCCGATGTACTGCTCGCCGAGCAGGCCACTGGTCAGGATCTTCAGAGAGCTGTCCTTGGGAAAACTGTAACGGTTTTGCAAAGCCAGTGTTACGTTGGCCTGAAAGGTCTTGTCGTTGAAGGAGATCGACTCCACGCGGCCGACCACCACGCCGGCGCTCTTGACCGCTGTCTGGGGCTTGAGCCCGCCGATGTTGTCGAAGCGCGCCGTCACCGAGTAGGTCTTCTGGAAGTTCAGGCTCAGCAGGTTGGCCGACTGCAGAGCGAGGAACAGCAGCGCAGCCGCGCCGATCAGGACGAACAGGCCGACCCAGATGTCGTTGTTGGAACGTTGCATGGTTTGCACTCTCTAGAACGATTGGGGCCCGGCCCCTTTTAGATACTGAACATCATGGCGGTCAGGAGGAAGTCCAGCCCCAGTACCGCCAACGACGCCGTGACCACAGTTTTGGTGGTCGCCCGCGAAACGCCCTCGGGCGTGGGCTGGGCCTCGTAGCCCTGCAGCAGCGCGATGAAGGTGACGGTGAAGCCGAACACGATGCTCTTGATGACGCCGTTGCCGACGTCGCGCCACACATCGACGCCGCCCTGCATCTGGCCCCAGAACGCGCCCGGGTCGACACCCAGCATCAGCACGCCCACCACGTAGCCGCCCATGATGCCGACCGCGCTGAACACCGCCGCCAGCAAGGGCATGGTGATGACGCCGGCCCAGAAACGCGGCGCAAGGATGCGCTGCACCGGATCGACCGCCATCATTTCCATGGCGCTCAGCTGCTCGTCGGCCTTCATGAGGCCGATTTCCGCGGTGAGGGAAGTACCGGCGCGCCCGGTGAACAGCAGCGCCGCCACCACGGGGCCCAGTTCGCGCACGAGGCTCAGCGTGACCAGCAGGCCCAGCGCCTCGGACGATCCGTACCGCTGCAGCGCGTAATACATCTGCAGCCCCAGCACGAATCCCACGAAGAGCCCCGACACGCCGATGATGGCGAGCGAGTAGTTGCCCAGGAAATGGATCTGGTCGCGCACCAGGCCGAAGCGCCGCATGATCCGCGCGCCGGGGCCGACCAGGCGCATGAAGAGCTTCGCGCCGTGGCCCAGGTTGGCCAGATGGCTGCGCACCGCAAAGCCGACATCGGCAGGCTTCCACCAACTCATGAGCGGCCCCCTTCGACATTGCCGAAATCGGCTTCGATGCTGACGCCGGGGTAGTGGAAACGAACCGGCCCGTCGGGCAGCGCATTCACGAACTGGTGCACCAGCGGATCGTCGCTGTTGCGCACGTCGTCGGGGGCGCCCTGCGCCGCGATGCCGCCGTTGGCCAGGATGATCACGTGATCGGCGATGCGGAAGGTCTCCTCCAGGTCGTGCGACACGATGATGCTGGTGAGCCCGAGCGTGTCGTTGAGCTGCCGGATCAGCCGCGCGGCGGTGCCGAGCGAGATCGGGTCCAGCCCGGCGAAGGGCTCGTCGTACATCACGAGGTCGGGGTCCAGCGCGATCGCGCGTGCCAGCGCCACCCGGCGCGCCATGCCGCCCGAGACCTCGCTGGGCATCAGGTCGCGCGCGCCGCGCAGGCCGACCGCGTCGAGCTTCATGAGCACGATGTCGCGCACCAGCGCTTCGGAGAGTTGTGTGTGCTCACGCAGCGGGAAAGCCACGTTGTCGAACACGCTCATGTCGGTGAACAGCGCGCCGAACTGGAAGAGCATGCCCATGCGCCGACGCGCCGCATAGAGCGCCTTCGCGTCGAACCTGACGACGTCCTGACCATCGAAAAGAACCGCGCCGCGCTGTGCGCGCTGCTGCCCGCCGATCAACCGCAGGACCGTGGTCTTGCCGCCACCCGAAGCGCCCATGAGCGCCGTCACCTTGCCGCGCGGCACACTGAAGGACACGCCGTCGAGGATGGCGCGCGCACCGTAGCCGAACGTGACGTCGCGAAACTCTACGAAAGGATGTGGCTGTGTAGCAGGGTCCATCTCAATAAAAAAGCCGGGCGCCCTTTCAAGCATCCCGGCATGCGGTTTTGCAGCGGATGATAACGGGGCCGCGACGGCGACCACGAAACTGAAACAAAATTCAGCGCGGCAAGTCGCTGAATCCCATCAGAAACTCATCCACCGACCGCGCGGCTTGACGGCCTTCGCGAATCGCCCACACCACCAGCGACTGCCCGCGGCGGATGTCGCCGGCGGCAAAAACCTTCGGTACGTTGGTGGCATAGCCGCCGATGAAGTCGACCGTTGCCTTGGCGTTGCCGCGTCCATCCTTCTCCACGCCGAAGGCGTCGAGCACGGCAGCCACGGGGCTCACGAAGCCCATGGCCAGCAGCACGAGGTCGGCCTTGAGCACCTGCTCGCTGCCGGCGACTTCCTGCATCTTGCCGTCCTTCCATTCGACGCGAACGGTCTTCAGGCCGGTGACCTTGCCCTTCTCGCCGATGAATTCCTTGGTCGAAATCGCGAACTCGCGCTCGCAGCCCTCTTCATGGCTGGAGCTGGTGCGCAGCTTGATCGGCCAGTAGGGCCAGGTCAGCGGGCGGTTTTCTTCTTCGGGCGGCTGGGGCATCAGCTCGAACTGCGTGACGCTCACGGCGCCGTGGCGGTTGCTGGTGCCAACGCAGTCGGAGCCGGTGTCGCCGCCGCCGATGACGATGACGTGCTTGCCGTCGGCGCGCAACTGGCCCTTGACCTTGTCGCCCGCGTTGACGCGGTTCTGCTGCGGCAGGAACTCCATCGCGAAATGGATGCCGTCGAGGTCGCGGCCGGGCACCGGCAGGTCGCGCGACTGCTCGGCGCCGCCGGTAAGCAGCACGGCGTCGAACTCTTTCTGCAGCTGCTCGGGCGTGACGGTTTCCTTGGCCAGGTTCGTGACCTTGGAGCCCTTGCCCAGCGGGTCTTTCGCGGCGCCGACCATCACGCCGGTGCGGAACACCACGCCTTCGGCCTTCATCTGCTCCACGCGGCGGTCGATGTGCGACTTCTCCATCTTGAAGTCGGGAATGCCGTAGCGCAGCAGGCCGCCGATGCGGTCGTTCTTCTCGAACAGCGTCACGTCGTGGCCGGCACGCGCCAGTTGCTGCGCAGCCGCCATGCCGGCCGGGCCCGCGCCCACCACCGCCACCTTCTTGCCGGTCTTGTGCTTGGCGACGCGCGGCGCCACCCAGCCTTCGTCCCAGGCGCGGTCGATGATCGCGTGCTCCAGCGACTTGATGCCGACCGCGTCGTCGTTCACGTTGAGCACGCAGGCCGCCTCGCAGGGCGCGGGGCAGATGCGGCCGGTGAACTCGGGGAAGTTGTTGGTCGAGTCGAGCACCGCGAAGGCGTTCTGCCAGTCGTTGCGGTACACCAGGTCGTTGAAGTCCGGAATGATGTTGTTGACCGGGCAGCCGCTGTTGCAGAACGGCGTGCCGCAGTCCATGCAGCGCGCACCCTGCACCTTGGCCTGCTCGGCGTTCAGGCCGACGACGAATTCCTTGTAGTGCTTGACGCGCTCGTCAACGGGCTTGTAGCCCTCTTCGATGCGCTCATGCTCCATGAAGCCGGTGATCTTTCCCATCGTGCTTTCCTTTGTTCTCTGTACTCGTGGGCGCTCAGACCGAAGCCGGGGCCGTTTGCGGTGCGGGGGCCGTCAGCGCATGCGGCTCGAGGCCGATGTGCGCGTTGTTGCCGGTGCTGGTGAGCTCGACCTTGCGGTCGTGCAGCTCGGCCAGCGCGCGCTTGTATTCGTTCGGGAACACCTTCACGAACTTGGTGCGCGACACGGCCCAGTTGTCGAGCAGCTCGCGCGCGCGCTTGCTGCCGGTCCAGCGATGGTGCTCTTCGAGCAGCTTCTTGAGCTGGGCTTCGTCGGTCTCGCCGCCGTGCCAGATCTTGCGGTGCACGCTCGCGGTCTGCTCGGCCGAGGTCAGCACCTTGTCGAGCGACACCATCGAGAGGTTGCAGCGCGAGGCGAACTGGCCGTCTTCGTCGTACACGAAGGCGACGCCGCCGCTCATGCCGGCCGCGAAGTTGCGGCCCGTCTTGCCGAGCACGGCGACCGTGCCGCCGGTCATGTATTCGCAGCCGTGGTCGCCGGTGCCTTCGATGACCGCCGTGGCGCCCGACAGGCGCACCGCGAAGCGCTCGCCGGCCACGCCGCACAGGTAGGCCTCGCCGGTGGTCGCGCCGTACAGCGCGGTGTTGCCGACGATGGTGTTGCGCACCGCTTCGCCGCGGAAGTCGAGGCTGGGTCGAACCACCACGCGGCCGCCCGAGAGGCCCTTGCCGGTGTAGTCGTTGGCGTCGCCGATCAGGTACAGCGTGATGCCGCGCGCCAGGAAGGCGCCGAACGACTGGCCGCCCGTGCCTTCGAGCTGGATGCGGATCGAGTCGTCGGGCAGGCCCTGCGGATGCACCTTGGTCAGCGCGCCCGAGAGCATGGCGCCCACCGAGCGGTTGACGTTGCGCGCCACCTCGATGAACTGCACCTTCTCGCCCTTCTCGATGGCGGGGCGCGACTTCTCGATGAGCTTCACGTCGAGCGCCTTGTCCAGGCCGTGGTCCTGGTTCTCGACATGGAAGCGCGGCACGTCGGCCGGCACGCTCGGCAGCGCGAACAGGCGGCTGAAGTCGAGGCCCGAGGCCTTCCAGTGCTCGATGCCCTTGCGCATGTCGAGCAGGTCGGCACGGCCGATCAGGTCGTCGAACTTGCGGATGCCCAACTGGGCCATGATCTGGCGCACTTCTTCGGCAACGAAGAAGAAGTAGTTGACGACGTGCTCGGGCTTGCCGGAGAACTTCTTGCGCAGCACCGGGTCTTGCGTGGCCACGCCCACCGGGCAGGTGTTCAGGTGGCACTTGCGCATCATGATGCAGCCCTCGACCACCAGCGGCGCCGTGGCAAAGCCGAACTCGTCGGCGCCCAGCAGCGCGCCGATGGCGACGTCGCGGCCAGTCTTCATCTGGCCGTCGGCCTGCACGCGGATGCGGCTGCGCAGGCGGTTGAGCACCAGCGTCTGCTGCGTCTCGGCCAGGCCGATTTCCCACGGGCTGCCCGCATGCTTGATGGACGACCAGGGCGATGCGCCCGTGCCGCCGTCATGGCCGGCGATCACGACGTGGTCGCTCTTGCACTTGGCGACGCCCGCGGCGATGGTGCCCACGCCGATCTCGCTCACCAGCTTCACGCTTATGCTGGCGTGCGGCGCGGTGTTCTTCAGGTCGTGAATCAGCTGCGCCAGGTCTTCGATCGAGTAGATGTCGTGGTGCGGCGGCGGCGAGATCAGGCCCACGCCCGGCACCGCATAGCGCTGCTTGCCGATGTACTCGGTGACCTTGCCGCCCGGCAGCTGGCCGCCCTCGCCCGGCTTGGCGCCCTGTGCCATCTTGATCTGGATCTGGTCGGCCGAATGCAGGTACTCGGCCGTGACGCCGAAGCGGCCCGACGCGACCTGCTTGATGCGCGAGCGCAGCGAGTCGCCGTCGCGCAGCGGCATGTCGACCTCGACGTTGGCCGCGCCGATCACGCTCTTGAGCGTGTCGCCCTGCTTGATCGGGATGCCCTTGAGTTCGTTGCGGTAGCGCGCGGGGTCTTCACCGCCTTCGCCGGTGTTGCTCTTGCCGCCGATGCGGTTCATGGCCACGGCCAGCACCGAGTGCGCCTCGGTGCTGATCGAGCCGAGCGACATCGCGCCGGTGGCGAAGCGCTTCACGATTTCGGACGCAGCCTCGACTTCGTCGACCGGAATGGCCTTGGCGGGGTCGATCTTGAACTCGAACAGGCCGCGCAGCGTGAGGTGGCGGCGGTTCTGGTCGTTGATGAGCTGGGCGTATTCCTTGTACGTGTTCCAGTTGTTGGCGCGCGTGCTGTGCTGCAGCTTGGCGATGGCGTCGGGCGTCCACATGTGCTCTTCGCCGCGCGTGCGCCAGGCGTATTCGCCGCCGGCGTCGAGCATGTTGGCGAGCACCGGGTCGTCGCCGAAGGCGGCCTTGTGCATGCGGATGGCTTCCTCGGCGATCTCGAAGACGCCGATGCCTTCCACGCGGCTGGCGGTGCCGGTGAAGTACTTGTTCACCGTCTCGCTGTTCAGGCCGATGGCTTCGAACAGCTG
This sequence comes from Variovorax sp. MPBD4-3, assembly GCF_058809745.1. Classification (NCBI taxonomy): domain Bacteria; kingdom Pseudomonadati; phylum Pseudomonadota; class Betaproteobacteria; order Burkholderiales; family Comamonadaceae; genus Variovorax; species Variovorax sp. MPBD4-3. Next base: position 52,421 of record NZ_JBXASW010000019.1, on the reverse strand, counting down.
GGCGCCGCAGTAGCTCATGTAGGTGCTGACACCCATCTTCGACATGATCTTCGACAGGCCCTTGCCGATGGCCTTGACGTAGTTGTAGACCGCCTTGTCGGCGCTCAGCTCGCCCGGCAGGTCGGCATGCATGGCCACCAGCGTTTCCATGGCGAGGTAGGGGTGCACGGCTTCCGCGCCGTAGCCGGCCAGCACGCCGAAGTGATGCACTTCGCGCGCCGAGCCGGTCTCGACCACCAGGCCGGCCGTGGTGCGCAGGCCTTCGCGAACCAGGTACTGGTGCACGGCCGACAGCGCCAGCACGGCGGGAATGGCCACCTGCGTCGGGCTCACGCCGCGGTCGCTGATGATCAGGATGTTGTGGCCGCCCTTGATGGCGTCCACCGCTTCGGCGCACAGCGAGGCCAGCTTGGCTTCGACGCCTTCGTCGCCCCACGCGAGCGGGTAGGTGATGTCGAGCACGTAGCTCTTGAACTTGCCCTGCGTGTACTTGCCGATGTCGCGCAGCTTCGCCATGTCGGCGAAGTCGAGGATCGGCTGGCTCACTTCGAGCCGCATCGGCGGGTTGACCTGGTTGATGTCCAGCAGGTTGGGCTTGGGGCCGATGAAGGACACCAGCGACATCACGATGGCTTCGCGGATCGGATCGATCGGCGGGTTCGTCACCTGCGCGAACAGCTGCTTGAAGTAGTTGTACAGCGGCTTGTTCTTGCTGGAGAGCACGGCCAGCGGGCTGTCGTTGCCCATGGAGCCGATGCCCTCTTCGCCGGCCTGCGCCATCGGGCTCATCAGGAACTTGATGTCTTCCTGGGTGTAGCCGAAGGCTTGCTGGCGGTCGAGCAGCGCGACTTGCGAGAGCGGCGCGGAGACCGGCTCGGCCTTGACGCTGTCGAGCTTGATGCGCAGGTTCTCGATCCACTGCTTGTAGGGCTTGCTGTTGGCGAGGTTGGCCTTGACCTCCTCGTCGTCGATCATGCGGCCCTGTTCCAGGTCGATCAGGAACATCTTGCCGGGCTGCAGGCGCCACTTGCGCACGATCTTCTGCTCGGGCACGGGCAGCACGCCCGATTCGGAGGCCATGATGACCAGGTCGTCGTCGGTCACGCAGTAGCGCGAGGGACGCAGGCCGTTGCGGTCGAGCGTGGCGCCGATCTGGCGGCCGTCGGTGAACACGATGGAGGCCGGGCCGTCCCACGGCTCGAGCATGGCGGCGTGGTACTCATAGAACGCGCGGCGGCGCGGGTCCATGGTGGCGTGCTGTTCCCAGGGCTCGGGAATCATCATCATCACGGCCTGGCTGATGGGGTAGCCGGCCATCGTCAGCAGCTCGAGACAGTTGTCGAAGGTGGCGGTGTCGGACTGGCCGGCGAAGCTGATCGGGTAGAGCTTCTGCAGGTCGGCGCCCAGCACGGGCGAGGACATGACGCCTTCGCGGGCCTTCATCCAGTTGTAGTTGCCCTTGACCGTGTTGATTTCGCCGTTGTGGGCGACGTAGCGGTACGGGTGGGCCAGCGGCCACTCGGGGAAGGTGTTGGTGGAGAAGCGCTGGTGCACCAGGCCCAGGGCCGAGACGCAGCGCTTGTCCTGCAGGTCGAGGTAGTAGGTGCCGACCTGGTCGGCCAGCAGCAGGCCCTTGTAGACCACGGTGCGGCTGGACATGCTGGGAACGTAGTATTCCTTGCTGTGCTTGAGCTTCAGGCGCTGGATGTTGGCGCTGGCGGTCTTGCGGATCACGTAGAGCTTGCGTTCCAGCGCGTCCTGCACGATCACGTCGTTGCCGCGGCCGATGAACACCTGGCGCAGCAGCGGTTCCTTTTCGCGCACGGTCGGCGACATGGGCATGTCGCGGTTGACCGGCACGTCGCGCCAGCCGAGCAGCACCTGGCCTTCGGCCTTGATGGCGCGTTCCATTTCCTGTTCGCAGGCTTCGCGCGAGGCGTGTTCCTTCGGCAGGAAGATCATGCCGACGCCGTACTCGCCCGGCGGGGGCAGCGTGACGCCCTGCTTCGCCATTTCTTCGCGGTACAGGTGGTCGGGCAGCTGGATCAGGATGCCCGCGCCGTCGCCCATCAGCTTGTCGGCACCCACGGCGCCGCGATGGTCGAGGTTTTCGAGGATCTTCAAGCCCTGCAGCACGATGGCATGGCTTTTCTCGCCCTTGATGTGTGCGACGAAGCCGACGCCGCAGGCATCGTGCTCGTCGGCACCGGAATACAGACCGTGTTCTTGGAGATGTTGAATCTCGGCAGCCGTCGTCATGGGCGCGCTCCTTCAGTTTTCGCAGGGAAAGGGAGCATATTGCGATGCACAAAGAATGCCAAACACTTTAATGGGGGTCAGATTCGAATTAAATGTTGAGTTTTCTTGTCAGAATTTAATTGGGGACGCATTAAAAAAGGTAGCAAAAGGCTGAGACAGGTCAATGGCTTGGCGCCGATCCGCCTTCAGGAAACGGTGCCTGAAGGCGGCCGGCCCGCCTTGGCCTTCACCACCCGGCGCTCCGTCGACTTCTGCAAAGTGCCCAGAAAATCATCGTCGCCCGCCGCCCAGCCGCGCAGGGTGGCCTCGGTGAGCGCATCCTGGTCGGCCATGCGTACGCCGGCGCGCACCAACTCGACATAGGCGGCCTCGCGCGCGAACGGCGTATTGCCGAGCTCCCAGTACAACGGGTGCGGCGTCAGCAGCTTGTCGTGCCGCAGCCCCGCGTAGTGGCCGTGGCTGGACCAAGGAAAGTCGCGCGCATCAGCCACCATGCCGGCCCGCACCGGGTTGAGGTCGATGTAGGCCATGCAGGTCAGCAGGTAGCGCTCGGTCTGGATCAGCGTCGACCTGTAGCGCCCTTCCCACAGGGTGCCGCTGCGGCCGTGGCGGTCATTGAAGTAGCGCACGTAGCTGCGCCCCACCGACTGCATGAACTGCGGCAGGCCGGTGGTGCTGTCGGGCGTCGCCAGCAGGTGGAAGTGGTTGTCCATCAGCACGTAGGCATGCACCGCGACGCGGAAGCGCACGGCGTTCTCGGCCATCAGCGCGAGCAGCTTCTCGTGGTCCGCCCGGTCCACGAAGATCGGCTGGCGGTTGTTGCCGCGCTGGATCACGTGGTGCGGCATGCCTGCCAGGGTGAGACGGGGAAGACGGGCCATGGATGGTGTTGACGCTCGGGACTTGTATGCTAAGCGGCCCGTTTACAAACAATTGGTGGGAGCCGCGAATGTTCAAGCTTTTCAAGGAATTGATCGATTCGGTGAAGGAAGGCATGGCGGAGGGAAGGGCCGAACTGGCGCAGGAAGCCGCCGAGCGCGAGGCGAAGCTGCAGGAAACCGGTGCGGCGCTGGACGCGCGCCTCGCCGCCTCGTCCCGCTTCGAGAACTTCGCCGTGGCGCTGGCGGCCGTGTACCGGGAGACCTTCGCGTCGGACCTGCGGGAAGCCGAGGAAGCCCGTCGCAGCGCGGTGCATCTGCTGTGCATCGGCATTCCAGACAAGGAGATCGAGCCCTGGAAGAAGCTGCTGGACCGCGACTTCTCCGTCACGGACGGCGAAAGCGCCGAAGCCACGGTGGCAACCATCGCCGGCGACCTCCCCTCCCAACCCAACGACGGCGACCTGGCGCTGTGGATCGGCCGCGCCAGCCACCTCGCCACGGGCGCGGCGGCAGTCGGCCATGTGGAAGCCCATACGGCACTGGCGTGGCTGGTGCCCGTCGTGGAACTGGCCGTCGAGCGTTTCAGCGGCTGGGACGACTACGCCCGCAACTTCCTCGCGGGCGAACGCGACGCGCCGGGCAGCAATTTCGTCGGGCGCAAGCTCCTGGCTTCAGTGACGGAGAAACTGCTCGAAAACGAGCGCAGCCCCTGGAAGACCGTGGCCTGGCCCACGCGGGACGAGCTGCCCGCCCTGCTGGCCTCACGCCCCGCCTGAGAGAACACCGCGGGGCTCAGCCCAGCTTGAAGCGCGTGTCGCCCAGCGCGTCGAGCCCGAACTGCGACAGCAGCTCGCCCAGGCGCGCCGCCGCGCTCGCCTTGCGCTGGCCCGTGTAGCGCGCCAGGATCAGCTCGTTCTTCATGCTGTGCTCCCAGCCGACCAATTCGGTGACGGTGACGCTGTAGCCGTTGGCTTCCAGATACAGGCAGCGCAGCACGTTGGTGAGCTGGCTGCCGATCTCGCGCGTGTGCAGCGGATGGCGCCACAGCTCGGCCAGCGGGGTGCGCGAGAGCGCCAGCGCCTTGGTCTCGCGCAAGCAGGCGGCCACTTCGGCCTGGCAGCAGGGCACCAGCACCATGCAGCGTGCTTTCTTGGCAAGGCCGAAGGCAATGGCGTCGTCGGTAGCCGTATCGCAGGCATGCAGCGCGGTGACGACGTCGATCTGCGCAGGCAGCTCGCTCGCCTGCGCAGATTCGGCCACGGTGAGATTCAGGAACGACATGCGGCCGAAACCCAGCCGCTGCGCCAGGCCGCGCGAGCGCTCGACCAGCTCGCTGCGCGTCTCGATGCCGTACACATGCCCGCCCTGCCGCGCGCGGAAGAACAGATCATAGATGATGAAGCCCAGGTACGACTTGCCCGCGCCGTGGTCGGCCAGCGTGGCCCAGGCGCCTTCTTCCGGCAGCTCGCGCAGCAGCTGCTCGATGAACTGGAACAGGTGGTAGACCTGCTTGAGCTTGCGCCGCGAATCCTGGTTGAGCCGGCCCTCGCGGGTGAGGATGTGCAGCTCCTTGAGCAGCTCCACCGACTGGCCAGGCTTCAGCACTTCGGCCAGCTCGGCGTCGGCCTTGGCGAGCTTGTTCGTCTTTGCAGCCTTGGGGGCGAATCTGGTGTTCATGGCTTGGCACTCCCGGGGCCGACGTCGAGCGCCGCCCAGCCCGTCGGGCCGAGAGCTTCGAGCGTATCGATGTTGCGCTCGAAGATCGCCTCCGCCTCGGGAAACGCATCGACCGCGCGGTCCACGCTCTCCTCGCGCAGCAGGTGCAGCGTGGGATACGGCGCGCGGTTGGTGGCGTTGCCGATGTCGTCCGGCTCCGTGCCGGCGAACTGGAATTGCGGATGGAAGCTCGCCAGCTGGAACACGCCGTCGAAACCTGCGCGGGCGAGCCGGCGCTCGGCACGCGCCGTGAAATCGTTGAAATCCAGAAAATCGGCCAAGGTGTTCGGTGCAATCAAAAGGGTGGTGTCGCGCACGGCGGCGTCGAGCGCCGCGAGGTCTCTGGCTTCGGCCAGCAGCGCGTCCATCAGGTCGGCTTCTTCGGCGGGTTCGTACACGGCGTAGTGGATCTGCCCCTTCACGTGCACCGCCTTCGCAAAGGGGCACAGGTTCAGGCCGATCACCGCTCGTTCGAGCCAGCGCCGCATGTCGGCGCAGGCCTGGGCGGCCCCGATTGTCGCCGGGCCGCTCATGCCATCCCCGCCGCAGGGCGAATCCGCCCCAGTCGCCGCGCGATCGTCATGCCGACCAGCGAGCAGGCCAGCGTGGCCGCCCAGGTCCAGTGCCAGCCGCCGACGCGATGCGCCACCCAGGCGACCGCCGGCGGCGCCAGGAACTGGCCCAGCGAGGAGGCCTGCTGCATCAGGCCGACGGTGGTGGACACCGTGGCCGGCCCGGGCGCGAACCGCACGCCGAGCAGAAACAGCGTCGCCGGCACCATGCCCCCGCCCAGCGAGAAGGCGCAGACCGCGACGTAGCGCAGCGCAGGCGGCAGGCCCAGCGCATCGGCGCCCTGCCCGGCCTGAGCGAAAGCCGCGACGCCGCCGAGCGCCATCGCGAGGAACCCCCATTGGAGCAGCCGCTCGGGCGCCACGCCGCGCTGCAGCCAGCGGCCGCCGGCAATGTTGCCGACGATGTTCATGGCGGCTGCCAGCGCGGTCAGCAAGGCATTCCAGCCGGCCGGCACGCCGGCGCCGGCATAGATGGCCGGAAGAAAGCCGATCACCGCCATCCATTGGGCGGAGTAGACGGCGAAGGTCAGCGCGACCAGCCAGGGCGCGCGCGCGCCCACCGTGGCGCGCAGCCGGGACGACCATGCCGTCGAAGCGCCGCCCGCAGCGGCCGGGCGCAGCCGGTCGGCCGGCACCGCCAGCCAGAGCCAGAGCGCGGCCACGGCGGAAACCACCGACAGCGCCCACCACCAGTCCGGCCATCCGCCCCAGCCGATCAGGGCCGGCCCGACCAACAGCGCCAGCGCAACGCCGAGCGGCATGTAGGCGCCCCAGAGCCCCAGCGCGGCCTTGTCGGCGCCCGGGGGCGTCAAGGCGCGGATCAACCCCGGGCCCGGCATGACGGTCAGCAGAAAGCCCACGCCTTCGACGGCCCGCAGCACAAGCAGCCACCGCACCGCATGGGAACCTTCCACCGCGCCGCTGCCGACCCAGCCGCCCAGCAGGCTGGCGACCGTCAGGACCACGAGCCCCGTCAGCATGCTGCGCCGCAGGCCGATGCTGTCGGCCGCGAGCCCGGCAACCAGCCCCAGCGTCATGCTGGCGACCTGCACCAGCGACAGCAGGAAGCCAGCCTCGACCAGCCCGATGCCCAGCGAAGCCTGCAACGCGGGCACCGCGGGCGGCAGCTTGCCGAGGTGCAAGGCGCCGCTCACGCCACCCAGCAGCACGGCGAAGGCGGCAACCGGAACGCGGGGACGCGCGGCGTTGCTCACGCGATCCCCCGCCGTCCGGTGAGCCTTTCATGCTCGCGCACGGCGAAGCGGTCGGTCATGCCGGCGATGTAGTCGGCCACCGCGCGGGGCCGGTCGCGGCGGTCGGCGTACGAGGCGGGCATTTCGCCGCCGCGCTCGATGTAGGCGTCGAACAGCTCCCGCACCACCTGCTGCGCCTGGTCGGTGGTCTGGGTGACCTGCGGATGGCGGTACAGGTTGCGAAAGAGAAAGCGCTTGAGCGCTTCGGATTGCGCCTGCATCGTCTCGCTGAAGGCGACGAGAGGCGGGGCATGCCGCACGGCGTCGGCATCGGCCGGTGCAACGGCTTCGATCGCAGCGCGCGTCGTGTCGATCACGTCGTAGACCTGCGCGCTGAGCATGCGCCGGATGGTCTCGTAGAGCACGCGGCGGCCCTGCAGCCGGGGATATTCGGCAAGCGCTTCGCGGCGGTAGCGCTCGAACAGCTCCACTTCGCCCAGTTGCTCGACGCCGATGAGCCCGGAACGCACGCCGTCGTCGATGTCGTGCGCGTTGTAGGCGATGGCGTCGGCCAGGTTGCACAGCTGCGCCTCCAGGCCCGGCTGCGTACGGTCGAGGAAGCGGCGGGCCACGCCATGGGGCTCGGCCGCCTCCAGCCGTTCGGCATTGGCGCGCGAGCAGTGCTTCAGGATGCCTTCGCGCGTCTCGAAACTCAGGTTCAGGCCGTCGTACTGCGGATAGCGATGCTCCAGCGCATCGACCACGCGCAGGCTCTGCAGGTTGTGCTCGAAGCCGCCGTGCTCGGCCATGCAATCGTTGAGCGCATCCTGGCCCGCATGGCCGAAGGGCGTGTGGCCCAGGTCGTGGGCCAGCGCGATTGCCTCGACCAGGTCTTCGTTGAGGCGCAGGGCGCGGGCAATCGACCGCCCCAGTTGCGCGACTTCCAGCGAATGCGTGAGCCGCGTGCGGAACAGGTCGCCTTCGTGGTTCAGGAAGACCTGCGTCTTGTAGACCAGCCGGCGGAAGGCCGTGGAATGCACGATGCGGTCGCGGTCGCGCTGGAAGGCGTCGCGCGTGGGCGCGGGCGGCTCCGCATGGCGCCTGCCGCGCGACTGCGCGGGCTGGCAGGCATAGGCCGCGAGGCTCATCCCTCGCAGCACTGCGCGAGCACTTCGCGCACGAGCGCATCGGGCGCGCTGCGAACCACGGCCGAGCCGGGCTTGTCGATCACCACGAAGCGGATTTCGCCGGCTTCCGACTTCTTGTCGACGCGCATCAGCTCCAGGTAGCGCTCCGCGCCGAGGGCCGGGCCGACGATCGGCAGGCCGGCGCGTTCGATCAGCCGCGTCAGGCGCTCGACGAATGCGGCATCGACGCCGCCCAGGCGCTGCGACAGATGGGCCGCCATGACCATGCCGCAGCCGACCGCCTCGCCGTGCAGCCACTCGCCGTAGCCCAGGCCCGATTCGATGGCATGCCCGAAGGTGTGGCCGAAATTGAGGATGGCGCGCAGGCCGGTCTCGCGCTCGTCCTGGCCGACGACCAGCGCCTTGATCTCGCAGCTGCGCTTGACGGCATGGGCCAGCGCGGCCGGGTCGCGCGCGGTCAGCGCCTCGATGTTGGCCTCGATCCAGTCGAAGAAGGCCATGTCGTGGATCGGGCCGTATTTGATGACCTCCGCCAGCCCCGCGCTGAGCTCGCGCGGCGGCAGCGTCTGGAGCGTGCCCAGGTCGCACACCACGAGCTGCGGCTGGTAGAACGCGCCGATCATGTTCTTGCCGAGCGGATGGTTGATGGCCGTCTTGCCGCCGACCGAGGAGTCGACCTGCGCCAGCAAGGTGGTCGGCACCTGCACGAACGGCACGCCGCGCATGTAGCTTGCGGCGGCGAAGCCCGTCATGTCGCCCACCACGCCGCCGCCCAGGGCGAACAGCACGGTCTTGCGGTCGCTGCCGCGGCCCAGCAGTTCGTCGAAGATCAGGTTCAGCGTCTGCAGGTTCTTGTGCGCTTCGCCGTCGGGCAGCTCGAGCAGGTGCACGGTGCGGAAGCGGCCGGCCAGCGCGGCCTGCAGCGCCTTGGCGTAAAGCGGCGCCACCGTGGTGTTGCTGACGATCAGTGCGCTGGCCGCGGCCGGCGTGGCGGCAAAGCTCGCGGGGTCGTCCAGCAGGCCGGCGCCGATGAGGATCGGGTAGCTGCGGTCGCCGAGCTGGATGTCGACGCGTTCTGGCGGAGCGGAAAGTACGGACAGGGACATGGCAGCGAGTTTAGGCGCTGCGGCCGGGGCCGGCTCAGTCGGAGGGCTCTTCCGGGTGGGCACCCGGCTCGACGATCCCGGCCAGCTCCAGCTGCATGACGATGATGTTCACCAGCATGGCGATGGACGGACGGCCGGTGTCGACCACGTCGTGCGCCGTGGCCCTGTAGAACGGATCGCGCGCGTCGTGCAGTTCGCGCAGCCGGCCCAGCGGGTCGGCCACCTGCAGCAAGGGGCGCTTGACGTCGTGGCGCAGGCGCCGGAACAGGTCTTCGGGCGAGGAGCGCAGATAGATCACGTGGAAGTGATCGCGCAGTTGGGTGCGGTTGGCTTCCCGCAGCACCGCGCCGCCGCCGGTGGCCAGCACGCCCTGGGCGTTGGCCGCCAGGTCGGCGATCACGGTTTGTTCGAGGTCCCGGAAGGCGGCCTCCCCTTCGCGGTCGAAGTAATCACGGATCGAGCAGCCGATGCGGTGCTCGATCACGTGGTCGGTATCGACGAATGGAAGGTTCAGCCGCATCCCCAGGCGCCGGCCCACTGCGGATTTTCCGGCGCCGGGCAAGCCGACGAGTGCGACCGCCACGCGGTGGCTGCTACGCCCGCGCGTCAGCGCGCGGCGTTGCGGTCGGTAATCATCTTCGGGGTGATAAAGACGAGCATTTCAGTCTTGTTGGCAACGCGTTCGCGCTTGCGGAACAGTGCACCCAGGTAGGGCACTTCACCCAGCACCGGCACGCGCGATTCGTCATTGGTTTCGGTGAGTTCGAAGATACCACCGATGACGACCGTGCCGCCGTTCTCGACCAGCACTTCGGTCTGCACGTGCTTGGTGTTGATGGCCGGGCCGGCGGAAGTGTTGACGCCGCGCGCATCCTTGCTCACGTCCAGGGTCAGGATGATGTTGCCCTCGGGCGTGATCTGCGGCGTCACTTCCAGCTTCAGCACGGCCTTGCGGAACGAAATGGAGGTCGCGCCGCTCGACGTGGCCTGCTGGTAGGGAATTTCCTCGCCCTGCTCGATCAGCGCCTTGGTCTGGTCGGCCGTGATGACGCGGGGGCTGGAAACCAGCTTGCCCTTGCCATCGGCTTCGAGCGCGGAGATTTCGAGGTTCAGCATGCGCGAGAAGCTCGAATTGAAGAGCGAGAACGCGAAGGAACCGGCCGAGTTGCCCGTGCCGCCCGCATCGCCTGCAGGCAGGTTGATGAAGTTGCTGCTGGTCGGCGAGCCGAAAGTGACGGTCGGGCTCGTGGTGGTCGAGCTCAGCGTCGTGGTGCCGCCGGTCGTCGTGGACGAAGAGGTGGTTCCCCCGCCGGTCACCGAGGGCCATGTGCCGAACGAGTTGTTGCGGTTGATCACGCCGCCGCCCAGCTTGACGCCCAGCGACTTGCCGAAGGTGTCGGAAGCCTCGACGATCCGGGCTTCGATCAGCACCTGCCGCACCGGGATGTCCAGCTTCTGGATGAGGTCGGCGATCTGCGCGAGCCGCGACGGGATGTCCGACACGAACAACTGGTTCGTGCGGGATTCCGCGATCACGCTGCCACGAGGGCTCAGGATACGGGTGGTGGTACCACCACCGCCCCCGCCACCGCCGGAGGCGCCCGTGCCGGTCAGGCCTTGCGCAATGGCAATGGCCTTGGTGTAGTTGAGCTGGAACGACTGGGTCCGCAGCGGCTCCAGGTTCTCGATCGTGGCCTTGGCCTCGAATTCGAGCTTTTCCTTGGCGTTGATCTCATCCTTGGGCGCGATCCACAGCACGCTGCCGTTCTTGCGCATGCCCAGGTTCTTCGCCTGCATGATGATGTCGAGCGCCTGGTCCCAGGGCACGTCCTTCAGGCGCAGCGTCAGGGCGCCGGTCACCGAGTCGGAGGTCACGATGTTGAAGTTCGTGAAGTCGGCGATCACCTGCAGGAGCGAACGGATCTCGATGTTCTGGAAGTTCAGCGAGAGCTTTTCGCCGTTGTAGCCGACGCCCTGGGTCAGCTTGGTCGGATCGACCTTGCGGGCCCGCATCTCGACCACGAACTGGTTTTCGCTCTGGTAGGCGCTGTGCTCCCAGTCGCCCTTGGCCTCGATGGTCATGCGCACGCGGTCGCCGGCCTGCTGCGAGGTGATCAGTTGCACCGGGGTACCGAAGTCCGCCACGTCGAGGCGGCGGCGCAGGCCTTCGGGCAAGGTCGACTTGGTGAACTCCACGACGAGGTTCTTGCCCTGCTGCTTGACGTCGACGCCGACCTGGTTGTTCGGCAGATCGACGATCACGCGGCCGGTGTTGTCGGAGCCGAGGCGGAAGTCGACATCGCGCAGCGGCAGGGTGTCGCGGTTGCGGTTCTCGGCGAAGGTGGTGGCGGCGGACACGGCAAGCGCCGTACCGGCCACGGGCTCGAGCACGACCAGCAGCGACTTGCCCTGGATTTCGGCCTTGTAGGCGGTTGCCTGTTTCAGGTTCAGCACCACGCGGCTGCGGTCGCCGGCCTGGACCACGTTGACCGAGCGCAGGTTGCCCTGGTTCACTTCGATGGCGGAGCGTCCGATGGCGTTCGTGACGCCCGGGAAATCAAGCGCGATGCGTGCAGGCGTCTGAACGGCGAATCCAGCCGGAACCGCGGCGAGCGGCTGCGCGAGATCGATGCGGATCACTTCCGCGCCGGATTGCGTCGAGCTGGTGACGGATTCGATCGCGTTCTGCGCATGGGCCACGGCCCAGGCGCCCAAGGTCAGCAGACCCAGCCCGGCAGCGCGCAGCCACTGTGCCATCGTTGATTTTTTCTGGTTCATTTCGCACTCTCTTGCAACTGCAGCGTGGCTACGCGTTCGATCCATTCACCGGCGGCGTCCTGCACGATTTCGCGCAAGGCCACTTCGGTTTCGTTGATACGGGTGATGCGCCCGTAGTTGAGCCCCAGGTATTCGCCGACGCGCACCTTGTAGAGCAGCTTGTCGACACGCACCAGCGCCACCGGCTGGCCGTTGCGGTTCATGCTGCCGACCATCGCCATGGCGTCGAGCGGGAAGGCTTCGAGCGCTTCCTTGCGGCGCGCCAGCTCGGGCGCGATCAGCTCCGAGGTGCTCGGCTGGTTCGATTCGCGGCGCAGCGCCTGCGTGAGCTTCAACATGTTGAACGGCTCGAACGAGGAAGCTTCGGTGTAGGTCTGCGGCGTGAACTTCTTGGGCTCCGTGATGCGGGGCACCGAGGGCTTCACCTGGGCGCGCTGCTCGGCCATCCAGCGCTGCAGGTCTTCCTGGTCGGAATCGCAGGCGCTGAGGCCCGCGGCGACCAGCATGATCCCTATGACTTTGGTGGCGACTTTCATTTCTTCGCCTTCGGTGCTGCAGCGCGTTTCTGGGCGGCCCGCTCGTCATCGTCCAGATAACGGAAGGTGCGCGCCGTGGCGTCCATCGTCAGCGTGTCCTTGTCCTTCAGCGGGGTGATCGTCACGCCGTTGAGCGTCACGATGCGCGAGAGGCCGGCGACGTCGGCCACGAAGGCGCCCATGTCGTGGTACTTGCCGGTGACGCGGACAGCGATCGGCAATTCGGCGTAGTAGTCCTTGACCACCACCTGGCCGGGCCGGAACAGTTCGAACTGCAGGCTGCGGCCAAGCCCGGCTTGGTTGATGTCCGAGAGCAGCGCATCCATTTCCGCCTTGCTGGGCAGCTGCTTCTCGAGCAAGGTCACGTACTGCTGCACCTGCTCGCGCTGCTTCTTCAGCAGGTCGAGGTTGGCGGCCTGCGCGACCTTCTTCTGATAGTCGGCCTTGAGCGTGACTTCCTTGTTGCGCTCGGCTTCGAGTTCGTCGTTCGAATTGGTCAGCCAGACGAACCACAGGGCCACCAGCACCAGTGCGGTCACCGCCAGGCACAGCGCATAGCGCGGTATGGCCGGCCACACGGAGGGGTCGTTCGGATTGAGCCCGCGGAACTGCTCGCTGAAACGCTGCAATGCAGCGCCGACATCCACTTTGGGTAAGGATCGTTTGCTTGCCATGATCGGTTACCCCTTGGATTGCGCCGCGGCGGGCGTCAACGCCTTGTCGGCGGCTTCCTTCTGGGCGTCGGTGGGCCGCTTCAGGCCGATGCGCATCGTGAAGTTGGCGACGCGTCGCTGGTCACGCTGGCTCAGGTTGACGTTCGCCGAAGTGATTTCGACCAGTTCCGGCTTCACGAGCCAGGGGCTGTTGTTGCCCAGGTTGCGCAGCAGTTCGGACACCCGCTCGTTCGACTGCGCCATGCCTTGCAGCGTGACGGTCTGGTTGTCCTGCTTCATGCTGGTCAGGTAGACGCCGTCGGGCAGCTGCCGCACCAGTTCGTTGAAAAGGTGCACCGGAAGATTCCGGTCGCCCTGAAGGTCTTCGACCGCCTGCTGGCGTGCGCGCAGGGCCGCGATTTCTTCCTGCAATGTCGAGATCTCCTTGATCTCGACTTCGAGCTTCTTGATCTCCGCCTGAAGAAAGCTGTTCTTCGATTGCTGGGCGGAAATCTGGGCTTCGTACCAGAGGTATCCCAGCACGGAAATCAGTACGCCCAGGAGAGCCGCGGCGCCCAGGGTTCCATAGAACGCCTCGCGCCGCCGCTTTCGAGCGGCTTCGCGGTGCGGGAGCAGATTGATCAGGATCACTGCAGAAATCTCCGCATGGCCAGCCCGCACGAGGTGAGGTAGGAAGGTGCTTCGCGCCGCACCTTCTTCTCCCGGATGTTCGGGCCGAAGTCCATGCCGTCGAAGGGATTCACCAGGGAACAGGCGAACGAGGTCTGGCGCGTCACCGCGTTGGTCAGCCCGGGCAGCGACGAGGAGCCGCCCGCCAGCAACACATAGTCCACGCGGTTGTGCGGCGTGCTGGTGAAGAAGAACTGCAGCGCACGCGCGATTTCCTGGGCGATGCTTTCCACGAAGGGCTTGAGCACGCCGGAGCCGTAGTCGTCGGGCAGGTCGCCGCTGCGCTTCTTCGCCTCGGCCTCTTCCGCGGAAAAACCGTACTGCCGGACGATCAGCTGGGTCAGCTGGGCGCCGCCGAATGCTTGGTCGCGGTCGTACAGCACTTCCTGATTGCGCAGCACCTGCATGCTGGTGGTGAAAGCGCCCACTTCGAAAAGCGCGACGACGGCGTCGACGCCCTTGCCGGGCAATTGCTCGATCAGCCGGGCGGTCGCCAGGCGCGATGCATAGGACTCGACGTCCAGGATCATCGCCTTCAGACCCGCCGCTTCGGCCAGGCCTTCGCGATCCTGGACCTTCTCCTTGCGGGAAGCCGCAATCAGTACTTCCACGTCGCCGGCCGAAGTCGCACTCGGGCCGGTCACGCAGAAGTCGAGGCTCACCTCATCCAGGGAGAACGGGATGTACTGATTGGCTTCCGACTCGACCTGAATCTCGAGCTCCTGCTCGCTCATGCCGCCCGGAAGAATGATCTTCTTGGTGATCACCGCGGAAGGGGGCAAGGCGAGCGCGACGTTGCGCGTGCGCGTACCGCTCTTGCGGACGACGCGGCGCACGGCTTCGGCCACTTCGTCGAATTTCTCGACGTTGCCGTCGGTGATCCAGCCACGCTCCAGGGGCTCGATGGCACAGCGTTCCAGGACCAGCTTGCCGCTGGCCTCACGGCCGAGCTCGACCAGCTTGACGCTGGACGAACTGACGTCCAACCCCAGCAGGGGAGCGTTCTGACGACGAAACAATGATCCAAGAGAAGCCAAGTGAGGTCCCTTTTCCCCTGTATTTGTAACCAATGGAAAAACTTGCGTTCGGTTGCATGCTAGCAGCAGGCGTAGCGGCAACCAAGCGACGCCAGGGGGCAAAGTTCCGGAGCGTTGTCAAAAGCTGACGGCAAAGCCGCATTCTGTAACTTTTGAATTAGCGCGTCGCGAGGGTAACAAAGATCGGATGGTTCGAAGGGAGCGGCTTTTTATAATGTCGGGTGACTCCCCGGCCCTCCATGCAAGAAAAAACTTCAAGCCCCACAGGGCCAGCCAAGACCCCTCCCCCCAAACGCCCAGCCTGGCTGAGATGGCTGCTGCGCCTGTTCTTCTGGGGATTCGGCATTGCCGCGGCCGGCGTGCTGTCGGTCCTGTGCGTGGTGGCGGTGGCCCTGGCGGTCGCGTATCCCAACCTGCCGGACATCAGCGAGCTGTCGGACTATCGGCCCAAGCTGCCGCTGCGGGTGTTCTCGGCGGAAGGCACGCTGATCGGGGAATTCGGGGAAGAGCGCCGCAACCTGACGCCCATCTCCGCCATTCCCAAGGTCGTGAAAGACGCCGTGCTGGCCGCCGAAGACTCGCGCTTCTATGACCACGGCGGCGTGGACTACAAGGGCATGGTGCGCGCCGGCCTGGCCAACCTGAACCGGGTGAAGAGCCAGGGCGCATCGACCATCACCATGCAGGTCGCGCGCAACGTCTACCTGAGCTCCGAAAAGACGCTGACCCGCAAGGTCTACGAAGTGCTCCTGACCTTCAAGCTGGAGCACCTGCTGACCAAGGACCAGATCTTCGAGATCTACCTGAACCAGATCTACCTCGGCAACCGCGCCTACGGCTTTGCCGCCGCGTCCGAAGCGTATTTCGGCAAGCCCCTGCAGGAACTCACGATCGCCCAGGCCGCCATGCTGGCCGGCCTGCCGAAGGCGCCTGGCGCGAACAACCCGGTGAACAACCCGCAGCGCGCGCGCGGCCGTCAGTTCTACGTGATCGACCGCATGCAGGAGGCCGGCTTCATCACCGCCGAACAGGCGGCCGAGGCCAAGAAGGAAGAGCTGCACCTGCGCGACGCCGCCGACCCGAACCGCCTGCATGCCGAATACGTGGCCGAGACGGTGCGCCAGCTGATGTACGCGCAATACGGCGACAGCACCTACACGCGCGGCCTCAAGGTCTACACCTCGCTGGTGGCGGCCGACCAGGCTGCCGCCTACAAGGCGCTGCGCAAGGGCATCATGGATTACGAGCGCCGCCAGATCTATCGCGGACCCGAGAAGTTCGTCGACCTGCCCGCCGACGCCAAGGACCTCGACGAAGCGGTGGACGACGCGCTCAGCGACCACCCCGACAACGGCGACGTGATGGCCGCCGTGGTGCTCAAGGCCACGCCCAAGCAGATCGACGCGGTGCGCGCCAACGGCGACGCTGTGCAGATCACCGGCGAAGGGCTCAAGCCCGCGCAGTCCGGCCTCTCCGACAAGGCGCCGCCCAACATCAAGATCCGTCGCGGCGCGGTCATCCGCGCGGTGAAGACGCCCAAGAACACCTGGGAAATCACCCAGCTGCCCGAAGTGGAAGGCGCCTTCGTCGCCATGGATCCGCGCGACGGCGCCATCAAGGCGCTGGTCGGCGGCTTCGATTTCGGCAAGAACAAGTTCAACCACGTGACCCAGGCCTGGCGCCAGCCGGGTTCGAGCTTCAAGCCGTTCATCTATTCGGCGGCGCTCGAAAAGGGCTTCACCCCCGCCACCGTCATCAACGACGGCCCGCTGTTCTTCGACGCGGGCACCACCGGCGGCCAGCCCTGGGAGCCCAAGAACTACGGCGGCGGCTACGACGGCCCGATGTCGATGCGCACCGCGCTCATGAAGTCGAAGAACCTCGTGTCGATCCGCATCCTGCAGTCCATCGGCACCCGCTACGCCCAGGAGTGGATCACCAACTTCGGCTTCGACAAGGACAAGCACCCCGCCTACCTGCCGATGGCGCTGGGCGCGGGCTCGGTCACGCCGATGCAGATGGCGGTGGGCTACTCGGTGTTCGCCAACGGCGGCTACCGCGTCAACCCCTACCTCGTGACCCGCATCACCGACCACAAGGACAAGGTGCTGGTCGACAAGCAGCCGCCGCTGCTCAACGAGTCGCTGCGCGCCATTCCACAGCGCAACGCATTCATCATGGACACGCTGCTGCAGTCGGTGGCGCGCGCCGGCACCGCCGCCAAGGCGCAGGCCATGCTCAAGCGGCCCGACCTCTACGGCAAGACCGGCACCACCAACGACTCCCTCGACGCCTGGTTCGCCGGCTTCCAGCCGACCATGACCGCCATCTCGTGGATCGGCTACGACACGCCCCGCAACCTGGGCGACCGCGAGACCGGTGGCGGCCTGAGCCTGCCGATCTGGATCAACTACATGGAAACCGCCATCAAGGGCGTGCCGGTGACCGACATCGCGACGGCACCGCCCTCCGGCATCGTGAACGTGGGCGGCGAGTGGTACTACGACGACTACGCACCAGGCCGCGGCGTGGCATCGCTCGGCGTGGAAGCCGCGCCAGTGGCACCGGTCGAAGCCCTGACCGGCGCGCCGGTCAGCCCGCCGGCCCCGCCCGAGGAACGCAGCCGCATCCTCGATCTCTTCAGGAACTGACGCGGCGGCGGATCAGGCAGCCGCGAATTCCAGCGGCTGCCCGGCCTGCAAGGTCGCTTCGCGCGAGAGATTGGCGAAGAGTTCTTCGCCGGTCTTGGTGTCGACCCAGGCCTTGCCGTCGTGCCGGTAGTGATAGCCGCCCGAACGCGCGGCCAACCAGATTTCCTGCAGGGGCTTCTGCAGATTCACGATCAACTGGCTGCCGTTCTGGAATGAAATCGTGATCATCCCGCCAACCCTCTGGTTGTCGATGTCGGCATCGGTCGCGTCGTTGATGCGGTCGCAGCTCTCCTCGATGGCGGCGAGCGCGGCTTCGGCGCGGTCCATGTACTCAATGTCGGTCATTACAGTTTTGCCATGTTCATGAGCGCCTGACTCCACAGGTTTGCGAAGCGGGGTTCGCGCTCTGATTCGATGTCTGCGAGTGCTCGCATGGCATCAGTTTTTGCCTCGGTGGCGAGGTAGATGATTTCACCCGGCTGCGGAGCAAGTTTCCCTTTCGCGATCTTGCTCAGCCGGCTCGCGTCTATGCCCATTTCTTCGGCAAGTTGACGCCTTTCTTTTCCGCTTCTGATTGCAGCAATTGCAATCAACTCTTCGATCTTCATAGCGAACTCCAATTGCAATAATTGCTACTGGTGGCAAAATACGAAATAGCAAGTAATTGCCATTTCTGCCAGTGAATGCATTTTGCCACTAGGAGCCGCCATGCACCATCCCGACCTTTTCGATTGCGCACCTCCCGCCGATAGCGGCTCGTCTGGCAGCTTGGCGGCTCTGGGTGAGTCCGTGCGGGAGGTGCGCTCCGGTCGTCCTGCTATTTACGCCAACGATGCCGCGCGCGTGCGTGCGCATCGCGCCGTGAAGCCGCGCATCGACTACAGCGACAAGCCCGAGATCAAGGCGAAGCTGGCCGAGATTGCCGGTGAGTTGGATTGCTCGGTGAACGAGTTGATGCAGTCAATCACCCGCTTTGCGTTGACGAACCGCAACTGGAAGCAAGTCGGCCTCTATGGCGCAAAGGGGTTGCAGTGAGTGATGGTTCGCTACCTATCGGCATCCACCTGCTGCAGCGCGGATCGGCATGCGCGGTCGAGTGCTTCTTCGGTGGATTTACCCCAGTGCGGTCCGCTCCTGCTTGGAGCTCCGTGCGGATCGACGCGAAGGATGGTGGCAACGAAGTCGCCTTCCGTTCCGATTTCTTGGGCTGTGACTTCGAGTCGAGCGTCCCTGTAGGTCGTGTTTCGAATCGTTTGTTCCCCCTCGATGCGCTCGTCCCATTTATGCGTCCAGTGGTTCATTGCAGTCCCTTGGAGAGTTCGTGGGGGCAAGTATGACGTTGGCCGAAAAGCTCGAATGGAAGCGCCGCGCGTTCGTCGCCATCAGCGCTCCGATCCCCACGGGCATCCGCAATGGCTCGGCCGTCGCATCGGCGCAATACCGCGACGACGCGGCGGTCTGTGCGGCTTTCGTTCGACGTGGCGTCCAGCCGGACCGCGCCAAGGTCGCATGCCTGCGCCTTGAAGGCGTGCAGGGGCGTCTATGAGGCTTATTCCGAAGCATCAGCAGGCGGGGTATGTCACCCCTCAGGCTCGGCCTTGCTGTCGCAATTGCCAGTTCATGACTGGCGAAGAAAACGGCCTGAATCAAGTCACGTACTGGTCGTGCCGCAAGCATGGTTTCGAGGTCCGCACGGGCGGCATCTGCCCGGACCATCCGCGCGCAGCTTCTGCTCCAGGTGTGGCTTCCCCGCTTCGGGGATCGCAGCGCAATGGCCTCCTGGTCGTTCCCCTCGAGCAGTCCCCAGCGTGGGGAGCCCATGACCAGGACGACGAGTCCCCAGTCCGGGGAATTTCCAGCCAGGTTGAAACGTCTCCGCAATGGGGATGCGTTGACCAGGGCGAGGCTCTGCGCCGTCGCGGCGGGCTGACCGTCGCGCAGCACCGTCGAAAGATGGTGCTCGAATTGATCGCCAACGAGGAGGCCTCCGGCGATCCGCAGCTGTTGCGCGCCGCCGCGTTCCGTCGCCGTTCGCTGGGCATGGAGCCGCGCCTGTGATCACGACGCGCGCAGGCGCCAATGCAGCCGCGATGACGTTCGCGGACGCGCTGCCCCCTCCATCGCCGTTTCAGACTGCCTACGCGGCCGCCCAGCGCGCCGTACGGGCCTTTGCCTTCGAGTCGCCCCCTTTCTTGCTGAGCGGCTGTTCCATGGCGTGCAGCCATGGCCGGTTGACCGCTGCGGCTCGCAGAGACGTAGCCCGCGAGCAGCCGTTGATCGCCATGAAGCGCGAGGGATCGGCTGTCGCTCCAGCGATTGAGACGCGGTACTCCGTGGCTCAACCCGAAGGGCTAGAGCCCGGTCCGCAGGACGCGCCCGCATCCGATGGCGCATGCCTCCTGCAATGCCTGTACCTCGCCGACCGTTGCGACCGCAACTGTGCGGGCTGTGCTGTCACGGCCGGAGCCGCCAGCGTCGAGCGGCACGGCTTGCCGGACGCCGACGCGGCGGCGCCCGGTTTTTATACCCCCCCGAGTAACACGGGGGTAAACAACGAAGTTGATGAGGTGGGCAATGGCGGTTGACGAAAAGCTGGTTCTCGAAGGCAACCGCGTGAAGGTCCTGACTCAGGGTCGGCAAGTCGCTGCTGCCGGGCAGTCGGGTGTGATCGTGGACTACTTTCGCTTCACGTTCAAGCGCGCCAACGTGCCTCATACGCGCAAGGTTCCGGGCGATACCGACGATCAGAACCTCGCGCGCTGGTTCGCTCACGTCTTCGCTCAACTGCTCGGCTTCGTGGTCGGCTTGGATCGTCCAGGCCGCGACTACTACGAGTTCACCACCACCATAGACAACGCCTTCGGTCATGAGGTGGCCAGCGTATCTGCGGGCGGTGAATCGCAGCGCGGAACGGTCTGTTTCACGCTCAAGGGTGAGGGCTGTACCTATGCCCGGCCCGGGTGGGAAACGCGTGTGCACGCCTATTTCGGCGAGTTCGCCCCCACCATCACCCGCATCGATTTGGCCAAAGACTTCTTCGAAGGCGAGGTAGACATCAGCGAGCTGGTTGGCCTCTACAAGGCCCACGGCTTCAGCTACCGCAACCGCAGGCCGAAGCACCAATGCCACGGCGCGTGGATCGGCATCGATGACGGCGACGAGGCCGACTACACGCGAGTCAAGCTCGATTGCATCGACCTGCGTCGCATTGCGACTGTCTCCCTGTTCAAGCCCGGCGACTCGCGCACCTTCCAAGTCGGTTTGCGCGAGAGCGGCAAGCTTTTCCGCGGCTACGAAAAGGGCCATGCGTTTGGCGATATGTCGTCCAAGTGGCTGCGCGGCGAGGTGGAGTTGCGCAACGTGAATCGCGTCATTCCGTGGGATGCCCTCGTGCAGCCTGCGGATTTCTATGCCGGTGCCTACGAGGCCACCAACTGGCTTTGCAATCACCACGTGGCAATTCGTGTGCCAACGGCTACCAAGGTCGCCGAAGCAAGTGCTGAACGCTGCATCGAATGGGTCCGCCGCGTCGTCGCGCCGACCCTCGTGCAGATCACGCAAATCATGCCCAACGAAGACTGGCTCGTCGGCCTCGTCCTCGAAGAAAAGAACCGTCGCGTGCCTCGCTCGCTGCGTGGTCTCGATCACGGCACGTTGATGCACGGCATCCAAAAGGCGCTCAAGAAATACACCAATCCCGACGTTCCGGCCGTCGCGGTTCTTTGATTCAGCCGGTTAAAGGAAATCGCAATGAAGTTCTCTCAAGTCATCCAAGTGGTGGGCATGAAGGCCAGCAAAGGTACGCTCGAAAACGGCAACGGCTACGACTCCACTAAGGTCTATGCCCTGGTCGACCTCGATGCATCGAAGGGCACGGCAAAGGGCATGGCCAGCTCCGAATTCAACCTTGGCACCAGCGACGAGTACTCCAAGTACAAGCACCTGCCTTTCCCGTTTGAAGCGCAGGCCGAAATGGAGATTGTCACCAGCGGCAAGGCGACGAAGACGGTGATGCATGGCCTCGTTCCGACGAAGGGCGTGAAGCCCGTCGCGGGCTCCTAGGCACCAAGGGTATTCGGAAGCGTAGACCGCATTTCGTTTCCGGTACACGTCCATGCAAGTCGCACCTCGTTACTACGTTCAAGGCACTGAGGACCATGCGTTTCTTCGTGCCGATGGCGAGGGCGGTGTGGATTACACGCCGCTCATTACCAACGCTACTCCGTTTAAGACCGGGGAGGCTGCTGCCGATGCGGTGGCTGACCACTTCGGCGGCGAGGCGGTTGTTTTCCGTTGCTACCAATTGGAGTCGTAATGTTGATTGCTGCTTTCCTCGTGGGCGCATGTGCTGGTGGTGTGCTGGTCGCCACCATCGAAGCCCATGCCTGCTCTGCTGAGCGCATCTACAAGGCTCGGCATCGAGACCATTCGAAGGTCCCGCTTATCCGGCAATGACTCCACCTCGAAGCATCGCGCGCGGTGCTTCTAAGTGGGTTCGATCAAAAGAGGAGAGAGCATGGCAGCAGTCAACGTTACAGCCGCGCAAGCGGAAATCATTGGGCAGGTGGCTGCCGTTGTCGGGGCAGGCGTGGCCGTCCTGATGGTCTATGCCGCGATCGTGGCATTCAGACACTTTCGCGATCTTGTTGGCGATGGTGGAGAGTCTTCTGCTGCGTCAGGTCGACAAAGGCCGGCCAGCATCGAAGAGGTTTATGAGCGCGCTGCGGCGATGGCTGCTGTTGGCGACGGTCAGTCCGATGAGTACGGTCACAACTTGCGGACGGAGGCCTTTGATTCGGGCTATGTGGGGCGACGCCTCGGCGACGTTGTTGATCCTGCTGCAATGAAGGCTTATCAGGATGGCAAGGCCGCGCGTGCTGAGGACCGTGCGTGATGCGCTGGCTCATCCGCACTTTCGGGCGCAGTTTCGTGTGGAAGCTCGGCGCACTGGCTGCTGTTGGGGTGGTCGGAATGCTCAAGGCCTTTTATGGCTGATCCGACAACTATCGAGTGCTCGGCGTCGTGCACGGTGACCGTCGTGCACGAACTTTCTTTGCCTCCTCTGCAGCTTACGACTGCGGAAGGCGCACAAATCGCGGGCGCCGTCCTCGCGGTCTGGGCAGTCGGCTTCGGCATTCGCATGCTGGCCCGAACGCTCAGTTCATCCGACGGCACAACCAACCATGAAAGTGAATGACATGAATAAGCTCAACGCTCAAACCCTCCGTCTGGCCGCTGCTGCCAGTGCTCTGGCTGTCGCCGGTGCAGCGAACGCCGCTGCCGTGGACGTGACCGCCGTGACTGCCGACATCGGCGCGCAGATTGCGTCCGTGGTTGCCATCGGTGCTGGCGTGCTGCTGGTGATGGTCGCGGTCAAGGCCTTCCGCTGGGTGCGTTCGGCCCTGAGCTGATCCACCGCTGAGCGCATCCGGGGAGACGTCCTCGGGTGCCTTCTTCAAAGTGTCCTGGTGAGCGTCCCCACGTTGGGGACTGTCATCCTGGTCGTTTCGCAGAGGGCAAGTCTTATGGGTCTGTTCGTCATCATCGCAATATTGGGGGCGGTATGGCTCATTTTCTCCGCCTGATATCGGCCTTCCTGGGCTCGCTGTTTCTTGTGGTATGGGCATCGTCTGCCCACGCGCTCTTGCCTACTCAAGAGGGCTGGGCTTATTCAGCAAGTTCTGGGTCAGCAGTGTTTCCCACCGTGCAACAGGCCTGTAGCGCCTTCGCCGCCTTTCAAGCTCAGGTCAATCCGGCGATTGGCTCGAACACCGTGGTCGGGACGATTCGCGGTTCAAAGACGTGCGACGTGAGTCGCCCCGATCCCTTCTTTCTCTTTTTGAGCCAGGATATGGTCTACGTGTCTGGGTCTTGTCCCGCGAACAGTTTGGCGTCCGGCGGGTCGTGTCAATGCGCAGCAGGGTACGTCGAGTTATCGGGGAACTCGTGTGTCATCGACAACGGGTGTATGACGGTGCTGGGGATGACACCTCCTAACGACGGCGCTTGTACTGGAGGTGTGTGCCAGTACGGGTACAAGGTCAATGCTGGTGAGCAGGCGACGGCGCAGCCTTACGGCAGGTTCTGCAACAAGAGCTGCACCGTTAAGGGCAATCTGGATTTTTGTGGCCAGTACTCCAGCGGGGTGATGGTGTCTGGTCGTGGTGTTTGCCAGATATCCAACAGCTTCTATACGGGCGACAAGTGCACCGGATCGAGCGAAGTGAGCGGACCATCGTCCCAAGGGACTGACGGTGGCACCACGAACGATCCGACGAAGGAGGAGACCGCGGCTAACCCGGTGCCGGAGAAGTTGCCGCCGGGCAAGTGTCCTGGCCAAGTCAATGGCGTTGATGTGGTCGTGCCCTGTGGTTCGAGTGCATCCAACGAGACCAAGAAGGAGGACGGGTCAACAAAGAACCCCGACGGCTCCGTCACGAACAACACCACTAACAACACCACCACCACGCAGACGATCTGCAACGGTAATGCGTGCCAGAAGATCACCACGGTGACGAGTGGCGGCTCTGGACCCAACGGCACCGGCCCGGGCTCCAAGACCGAGACGAAGACGGAGAGCGGCACGAAGAGCGAAATGTGTGCGGGCAGCACCGCTGCAGCTTGCAAGGGCGACGATGACAAGAAGCCGACCGGGTTCGGTGGGTCGTGCGCTGGTGGATACAAGGCCGTGAGTGAGGATGCTGTGATCAACGCGATGGCAGAGGAAACGTTTCGTCAAAACTGCAAGGTCAATCCTGATGAGGCGTCGCAGTCTGTCGGGCGCGAGGAAGCTGCGAAGACTGGCAATCAGACCGGCAACAACCCGAACAATGGTTCGGTCAGCATTGGCGCCGGTAGCTTCGATAGCTCGAATGCGCTTGGAGGCGGTGCGTCTTGCATTCCTGACAAGACCATCGTGGTGATGGGCAAGTCCATCAACATTGCGTTCTCCATGATCTGTCAGTACCTCGAAGCGCTTGGCCTTGTGATGGTCGGCGTTGCATCGTTGTTGGCTGCTCGCATCGTTACAAGGGGTTGATATGCCTGCTTTGCTTTGGGCGCTCGGTACGCTCTTGGTCAACATTGCGGGGTCCGTTGCGGGCCGTGTGTTGATCGGTCTTGGTATCGGCGTGGTCACCTACACGGGGGTCAATGCATCCTTGGGATTTCTCAAGGCGCAAGCTGTCGCGGCATTCCAGCAGCTGCCGCCTGAGGTTTTCGGCATGCTGGGTACGCTGCGTGTCGGGCAGTGCATCAGCATTGTGACCTCTGCCATCGTTGCTAGATCGGTTATCAACGGGGTCCAGTCGGACACTTTCAAGCGTTGGGTGCACAAGTAAATGCTCTACCTTCGTACTGGTGCCAATGGCTCATGCAAGACGCTTTTCACGCTGAAGGATGTGCGTGACTTGCAGTTAGCGACGGGTCGCCCTGTTGCTTGGAATGGTCGGTTCAAACTCAAGCCGGAAAAAGAGCTTGAGTTCGGCTGGAAGCGGATCGAATTCAAGGATTGGCAGGCCGAGCAGGACGGCACCATTTTCTTGATCGATGAGTGCCATAACGATATGCCGCTTCGGCCGAATAGCGCGGCGGTGCCGGATCATGTGCGCATGCTCGCTGAGCATCGTGCACGCGGTTTTGACTTCTTCTTGCTCACTCAGCATCCGGCGAACATCGACAATTTTGTGCGCAAGCTGATTGGGTCGCCGGGTTGGCATCAGCACTTGAAACGCGTCTTTGGTGCCAGCACGGCCACTCGCGTTTTGCAGTGGGATGCTGTCAACATGAACTGCGAGAAAGACGGCTCCGGCAAGGCGGCTCAGATATCGACGCGCACGCAGCCAAAGGAGGTCTACGGCTGGTATGACAGTGCCATGCTGCACACCGGAAAGCGCAAGATTCCGATGAAGTTTTGGGTGCTTGTGATCGCGCCGATTCTCGCCATCGCAGCCGGGTGGTACGCCTCTACTCGGCTCATGAACATGGGCAGGGGGCAAGACCCTTCAGCGGCTTCGGCCAGTCCAGTTTCGACTGGCGCTGTGAGTGGCGGCGGAGATCGCGTGAGGCCAATGACTCAGGCGGAATACATTGCTTCGTATCAGCCGCGCATCGCTGGCTTGATGCACACCGCCCCGGCCTACGATAAGTTGACGGAGCCTAGGCGCGTTCCGGTGCCTGCTGCGTGTGTGGAGATGAAGTCCGTGGGGTGCAAGTGCTACACGCAAGATGCGACGCCGTATCCCGTCGATTTGGCCATGTGTCGCCAGCTCGTGGCGAACGGTTCGTTCCTGGCTTTTCAGGCCGAGGGAGAGCGGTCGGGGCAGTATCAGCAGGCGACAGTCGCTAGGCCCGCTGAAACCCGCCATGAAGGCCAGCAGCAAGCTCCTGGCATGGTTCTGATTGGCAGTTTGGAGCAGGCGCGTCCTGCTGTTCCAGCGCCCGCTGATCCGTCGCCGCAACCTCGTGTCAAACCAGGCTCTCCATGGTCATTTCAGCCGGGGTAGCGGTGCTGGCATGGCCTTGTCGGGAGTGAATTTCGTTTCCGGTAACTGCTTCACTGGATATGGCAGTGATTCCGCGATAGCTCTGACCTGATTGCGAGGGTTCGCTTTTGGTCCTGGTTCACGATGTCAACGGGCTGCCATTGCCCTTTGCTGTAGCGGCCTTCGATGGCGCCCAGTTCGTTGGCAAGCCGGTTGCAGTATTGATTTTGTCCCGCGGCTGTCTGCTGTTGGCTGACCGCGCCCGTAGCTCGGTCGCGGTTCGCTTTGGCCTGCTCTACTTGCTGATCCCAAGGTACGTCCGCGACGGTCTCGATGCGGTCAATCAGGGCGTTGTGTTTCGAGCAGTGAGCTTGAGCCCAGAAAGTCGAGCCGTTGTAGGCCTTGCAAAGATAGATCGTTGCGGCATGGGAGTGGCTCGCAATGGTGAGGGCCATCACAAGTGCTAAGCGCTTCATCCCGTCCCTCCTGTAGAGTTGTTAGAAAACTAATTGTTACACGTACTGACTGAGGAGGAGTTTGTGCTTTTTGGGTATGCGCGAGTGTCAACGGCTGAACAAAATACATTGATTCAGTACGAGGCCTTTTTAAAGGCTGGCGTGAGCTACGTGGTGGAGGAAAAGAGGTCGGCGGTGAAGAAGCGTCCGGTGCTGGAGTCGCTTCTTGAGCGGATTGGACCCGGAGACACTCTGGTCGTTTACAAGATGGATCGGCTCGCTCGATCAGTAGTCCATCTTATGACCGTGTTGGAGCTGCTTCAGTCGCGCTCGGCTGGCTTTCGTTCGCTTACCGAGCCGGTGGAGACGGTTACGCCGGCTGGTCGATTGTTCGTTCAGATGCTCGGTTCATTTGCTGAATTCGAACGTGCATTGATTCGTGATCGCTGCTTGGCTGGACAGATTGCGGCTAGGGCTCGAGGACAAGTTTGGGGAAGACCTCGAGTACTGAGCGTGAGCGACGAGTTGGGTGTAGTCGAGATGTATCGCTCTGGCTTCTACACAATTGATCAGATTGCCGGAATGCTTGACGTTAAACGCGGCGCAATTCGAGGTCCCCTATGTCGAGCTGGATTGCTCTCAGCCAAGTACTTGCGCTAACAAGAAGTGACCCCAACTGGCGGTTTTCATACTGTATAAGAATACATATCAACTGTATAAATCAACAGTTATATGCATACAGCATCGCAACCTCTGGAATTATTACGGAAGTTACAAAACTCGTCCTACATCCAAAGTTCCCAATAAGCGCTAAGTCGAACTTGTAACAAACGGGAGGGTACCTGCCCGGAAATGGGTTGATCACTACATCTAGGGGTTTAAGCGTAGGCGGACCCTAGATATAGTGTCCCTGTCCAAAACGACAACGCCGGGATTCCGGCCCGGCGTTGAAGCCCAACATTTGGCTGTCGGGGTGTGTCCATCAATAGAGACGTTCCACAAACGAATCTTGCCATGGACTAGTTTGGATTGACAGCTTGACCTGTAAATAGCCTTAGAAAGGGTAACTATGTCCAAGCATCAAATCGGGCGCGACGCGCGCTCTGGCGAGTTCATTCCGGTCCGCGAAGCGCAGCGCCGCCCAGCTACGACCGTCGTGGAGACAATCGTCCGCTCCCCCGCGCGTCCGGCACCGAAGCCTGTAACGCCGCCATCGCGCAAGCGCTAGGTCGGTACTCTAGAAGCCGGTGAGCTAAGCCTCACCGGCTTTTTTTCTGCCCAGACTACCTTAGGGGGCACAGAAAAGTTCTAGCGCAAGGCGTCGTTAGTTGCGATTGCTGAGAGCATTTCACTATCCGAGCAACAAGTGCGGCTAGAGACGCCTGACCTGACAAGTCGGCGTAGTGTCGAAAAGTACAATTTCGCTATGTTGAACGTTCGCCAAATTCTAGTGAGCACCCGCGTCCGCGCTGCGCTCATGGTCTGCCTCGCCGCAGCCACCACCGGTCTGGCCGCTTGCGGCCAGAAGGGAGCCTTGTACCTCCCGACCGATCCCGCGGCGGCCCAGCGGGCGACGTTGCCCCAACTGCTGACGCCGGGCGGATCGGATTCCACCTCGAGTACGAACACTCCCCCCACGCCAGCCACGCCAGCCAGCGGCACCACCACGAACAACACCAACGACAGCAGCGGAACCCGCAAATGACCGGCAGCGTTTCTTCGTCCTCCTCCCTGCCCGGCCAACCCCACGTCGCCGAGCGCGATGGCGCGCTGCATGTCGAAGGTGTCGCGCTCGACGCGCTGGCCCGCGAGCACGGCACCCCCCTCTTCGTCTACTCGAAGCAGTGGATGCTCGACGCCCTGGCCGCGTACCAGCGCGGCTTCGAGGGGCGCGATGCCCTCATCTGCTACGCCATGAAGGCCAACTCGTCGCTCGGCGTGCTGCGCGTGTTCGCCGAGGCGGGCTGCGGTTTCGACATCGTCTCCGGCGGCGAGCTGTCGCGCGTGCTGGCGGTCGGCGCCGATCCGAAGAAGATCATCTTCTCGGGCGTCGGCAAGACGCGCGCCGAGATGCGCCAGGCCCTCGCGGCCGGCATCGCCTGCTTCAACGTCGAGAGCGAGGCCGAACTCGACGTGCTCAACGAGGTTGCCGCCGCCGAAGGCCGGCGCGCGCCGATCAGCATCCGCATCAATCCGAACGTCGATCCGAAGACGCATCCGTACATTTCCACCGGCCTGAAGGGCAACAAGTTCGGCATCGCGCATGACCGCGCGGTGGAGGCTTACCGCCACGCCGCGAGGCTGCCGGGCCTCGAGGTGGTCGGCATCGACTGCCACATCGGCTCGCAGATCACCGAAGCCTCTCCGTACCTCGACGCCTGCGACCGCGTGCTGGACCTCGTGGAGGCCATCGAGGCGGCCGGCGTGCCGATCCATCACCTCGACTTCGGCGGCGGCCTGGGCATCGACTACAACGGCGAAGTGCCGCCCAAGGCCGATGCGCTCTGGCAGCAGCTGCTCGCCAAGCTCGACGCGCGCGGCTTCGGCGGGCGCAAGCTGGTCATCGAACCCGGCCGCTCGCTCGTCGGCAATGCGGGCGTGTGCGTGACTGAGGTGCTCTACACCAAGCCCGGCGAAGACAAGAACTTCTGCATCGTCGACGCGGCCATGAACGACCTGCCAAGGCCCGCGATGTACCAGGCTTTCCAGCGCATCGTGCCGGTGCGCGCCCGCGCCGGCGATGCACCGGTCTACGACGTGGTCGGCCCGGTCTGCGAAAGCGGCGACTGGATCGGCCGCGACCGCGCACTCAACGTGGTGGCTGGCGACATGCTCGCCGTGCTGTCGGCCGGCGCGTATTGCATGAGCATGTCCAGCAACTACAACACGCGCGGCCGTGCCGCCGAGGTGCTGGTGAGCGGCGCCACCGCCAAGCTGATCCGCCGCCGCGAGACGATGGAAGACCAGCTGCGCGCCGAGATCGACGGCTGATCCGCCCTTGCCCGGCAGTCCTTGCGGTCAGCCGGTGCGCAGCGGCTTGTTGCCGCCGCGCGCCGTGGCGGCGCCAGCGCCAGCCCTTGCTTTGCGCTTGCGCGCGAAGTCCCACACGCGCCAGGCAAGCAGCACCGCGATGATCGCCGCGTAGACGAACACTTCGGCGAAGTTGTTCTTGCCCGCGCGCATCCAGAAGAAGTGCAGCAGGCCGAGCCCCGCGATCACGTACACCAGCTTGTGCAGCATCTGCCAGCGCTTTGCGCCCATCGCCTTGATCGCGCGGTTGAACGAGGTGGCGGCCAACGGCGTCAGCAGCACGAAGGCGGTGAAACCCACCAGGATGAACGGCCGCTTCGCAATGTCCTTGACGATGTCGCCCCACTCGAAGCCCATGTCGAACCAGCTGTAGCACAGCAGGTGCAGCACCACGTAGAAGTACGCGAACAGGCCCAGCATGCGGCGATAGCGCGCGAGCGCGTTCCACTTGCTCATCACGCGCAGCGGCGTCACCGCCAGCACGATGCAGATGAAGCGCAGCGTCCAGTCGCCCGTGGCACGGATCAGGAACTCGGCCGGGTTCGCGCCGAGCCCGTCGGTGAAGGCTCCGTAGGCCAGCCGCGCGAACGGCAGCAGGCACAGCAGGAAGATGACCGGCTTGGTCGCCGGATGCATGAGCAGCTTGTTCATGGGGCAACGGCCGGACGGCGACGCAGGCTCAGTAGTTCTTCTTCAGGTCCATGCCGGCGTAGAGCTGGCCGACCTGGGCTTCGTAGCCGTTGAACATTTCCGTCTTGCGGCGCTTGGCGAACAGGCCGCCGCCGTCGCCGATGCGGCGCTCGGTGGCCTGGCTCCAGCGCGGATGGTCGACGTTCGGGTTCACGTTCGAATAGAAGCCGTATTCGTTGGCCGCCGCCTTGTTCCAGGCCGTGCTCGGCTCCTTCTCGACGAAGCGGATCTTGACGATCGACTTGGCCGACTTGAAGCCGTACTTCCACGGCACCACCAGCCGCACCGGCGCGCCGTTCTGGTTGGGCAGCACTTCGCCGTACATGCCGAAGGCCAGCAGCGTGAGCGGGTGCATCGCCTCGTCCATGCGCAGGCCTTCGGTGTAGGGCCAGTCGAGCACGCGCGAGCCGACGAAGGGCATGGTCTTGGGGTCGGCCAGAGTGACGAACTCGACGAACTTGGCGTTGCCCTGCGGCTCGACCTTCTTGATCAGCTCGGCCAGCGAGTAGCCGACCCACGGAATCACCATCGACCAACCCTCGACGCAACGCAGGCGGTAGATGCGCTCTTCCTGCGCGCTGAGCTTGAGCAGGTCTTCGATGCCGTACTTGCCCGGCTTCTTGACCAGGCCCTCGACCTCCACCGTCCACGGCCGGGTCTTGAGCGTGCCGGCGTTCTTGGCCGGGTCGGCCTTGTCGGTGCCGAACTCGTAGAAGTTGTTGTAGGTGGAGGCGTCCTTGTAGTCGGTGAGCTTGTCCATGGACATGGCACCCGGCACGGCCGACTTGGCGCCCGGCAGCGCCGCGAGCTTGCCTGGCGCCGCCGCCTGGGCCCACGCCTCGCGCGCCGCGAAGCTCGCCAGCGCCGCGCCCGCCGCGCCGCCGGCCATGAGCTTCAGCAGGTCGCGCCGGCTCTCGTATGCAGCGCGCGGCGTGATTTCGCTCGGCACCGGATGGATGAAACCGTTGTCGTCGCTGCTGTGGCGGCGAAGCGGACGGGAATGAAACGACATGGCAAGCCTTTCGCTGGAATCTTTGTGCTCAGGGTAGTTCGTGACCGGCCCCGATTTGGTTACGCGCCGGCAGGGCGCGCGGTTTCAATTCTTCGCGAAAGACTGCGGGCTTGCGCCTACAGCGTTCCGTAGCTGTGCAGGCCGCTCAGGAACATGTTGACGCCCAGGAAGGCGAAGGTGGTGACCGCCAGGCCGCCCAGCGCCCACCACGCGGCCACGGTGCCCCGCAGCCCCTTCACGAGCCGCATGTGCAGCCACGCCGCGTAGTTGAGCCAGACGATCAGCGCCCAGGTTTCCTTCGGGTCCCAGCTCCAGTAGCCGCCCCAGGCATCCGCCGCCCAGAGGGCGCCGAGCACGGTGGCGATGGTGAAGAAGGCGAAGCCGACCGTGATCGACTTGTACATGACGTCGTCGAGCACGTCGTTGGCAGGCAGCCGCGCCGCGATGCGCTTGCGGCCGAGCAGGATGCCCGCGGCGATCAGCGCCGAGATGCCCGCGTAGACCACCCAGTAGCTGCCGCCGGCTTCCTGCACGCGCTGGCGGAAGGCCACGGGCACGAAGCACAGCGCCACGCCCAGCAGCCAGATCGGCGTGAGCTTGTACCAGCGCTTCTCGTCGGCCTGTTCCTTGATGAGATATGCGAAGGCCACCATGGCCGCCAGCGCGAAGGTGCCGTAGCCGATGAAGTTGGCCGGCACGTGCAGCTTCATCCACCAGCTCTGCAACGCGGGTACCAGCGGCTGGATTTCGTGCGCCTCGCGCACGATGGTGTACCAGAGCAGGAAACCGACCGCCGCGCTCACGACCAGCATCACGAAGGCGCCGAGCGCGCGCGTGTTGTAGCGCTCTTCGAAGTACAGGTAGAACGCCGCCGTGAGCCAGCAGAACAGCACGAACACTTCGTACAGGTTGCTCACGGGGATGTGTCCGATGTCCGGGCCGAGCTGGTGGCTCTCGTACCAGCGCACCATGGTGCCGATCAGCGCCATCGTCACGGCGGCCCAGGCGAGGCGCGAGCCGATCATGTCGAAGGTGTCCGACTGCCTGCCGCCGAAGAAGCCGAGCCAGTAGAACAGCGTGCTCATGAAGAACAGCACGCTCATCCACAGGATGGCCGACTGGCTCGACAGGAAGTACTTGAGCCAGAACACCGTGTCGGCACGCGCCAGGTCGCCCTGGTAGGAGCTGATGGACAGCAGCGACGCCGCCGCCACCACGATGGCCAGCACCCGCAGCGGCCGCCAGAACCAGCCGATGGCGATCATCGAGATCACCGCGGCGGCGAGGATCGGCTTCTCGTAGTAGTCCATCGACCCCGCGTAGCGCGTGAACGCGAACAGGCCGCCCGCCAGCACCAGCGCCGCGAACACCCAATCGAACAGGTTGCGGCGCGAGAGCCAGCTTTCATTGAGCGTGAGGGTCGTGGTGTTCATGTTGTCTCGGGTTCCGTCTTCTTCAGGGCGAGCAGCTTGTGCTTGAGGTGCTCGAATTCGCGGTCGCTGTCCATGGTCTTGCGATTGACCGAGAACGCCATCGTGGCAGTGGTGGCGCCGTCGGCCGCATTGCCTTCGGGCGTCAGCCACACCCAGAGGCGCCGTTCGCGCACGTACAGCATGGCAAAAATCCCGATGATCAGCAACAGGCAGCCCAGATAGACGACGTTCTTGCCAGGGGCGCGCGCCACCTGGAACACGCTGGCCTGCACCTGGGTGAAGTCGGTCATCATCATCGCGACCGGGGCCGGGTAGAAGTGCGCGTCGCTGATGGCCAGCACGGCCTGCGTGAGGTAGGCCTGCGACTTCTCGTCGTTCGGCAGCACGGCCAGGCCGGCGCCTTCGCGGCTCAGGTTGAGCACCTCGAACAGCACGTCGTTGAGGATGCGCACCAGCACGCCGCCCGCGCGCTCGCGCTCGGCCTCGGGCACGTTGACTTCCATGAACTCCGCGATCGCCTGCCAGCCGCCCAGGGCGGTGGCGTCCGGCCTGGCGCGCTCGCTGCCCGAGAACAGCGCCAGCGCGCGGGTGGCCGACACGCGCAGCTGCTCGGCCATTTCGGGACGCTTCGGATCGGTGGCCTTGGCGATGTAGCGCTCGATGGCGCGCGCGCGGATGTCGGGGTCGGCGAGCGCGGCGCGCATGCGCACGAAGCCGTCCATGGAGCCCTGCTCGTCGGCCGGCACGCGCAGGTAGCGGAACGGGTCTTCGGGCTTCTCGCGCATGCCGAGCAGGAACACCGGCTGGCCGTCGCCGGTGTCGACCGGCACCATGTAGTTCTGGTACTCGCGCGCCTGGCCGGCGGCGTCGCGCAGCTTGTAGCCGATGCTCGGGCCGATGTTGCGCAGCACCTTCGGCTTGTTGACCTTGTTGGCGGCACCCAGGCGCGACTCGATGTCGTGGCGCAGGTCGACCTTGCGCACGTCGGCGCCGCTGCTCATGGCGCCGGCGTCGGCGAAGTTCTCGACGTTGATCACGCGCAGCGCGGCGTATTCGAGCGTGAGCTTGTCCTTGCCGTTGGTGATTTCGGTGCTCGGGCCGCCGATGATGCCCTCGACCTCGAAGGGCTTGGCCGCGGCCGCCATCGGCACCGCCTTGAGCTTCACCTTGGAGCCGCCGTCGTCGAAGCTCGACTGGTAGATCTCCACGCCCTTGTAGCTGGCCGGATGGTTGACCTCGATGCGCGCCGGCACCTGCTCGCCGGTTTCGCGGTCGTGCAGCACCACTTCGCTGGCGAACAGCTTGGGCATGCCGGTCGAGTAGTAGTCGACGATGAACTTCTTCAGCTCGATGGAGAACGGGAGTTCCTGCAGCAGCACGCCGTCGGCCTGGTTCAGGATGGCCACGCTGCCCTGCCCGCCCTCGGGCACGAGGATGTTGCCGCGGAAGGTCGGGTTGCTGGCCGACAGGCGGTGCTCGGGCGCCACGTCGGCGATCATGCCGCCGCCGGTGAACACGCTCTTGCCGTTGAACCAGGTCTGCGCGCGCACGATGAGGTCGCCGTCCAGCAGGCCGCCGATGCACACCAGCACGATCGCGCTGTGGGCTGCGATGTAGCCCAGCTTGTGGGCGCCACCCGCGCGCGCCGCGACCATCCAGCCCGCGCCGGTCGGGCGGCTGCCATGGGTGGCCTCGCGCTGCTGCAGCTTGACCTTCCAGCCGCCGCTCACCAGCAGTTGCCCGATGCGCCTGGCGGCGGCCTCGGGGGTTTCGCCCAGGCGGCTCTCGGCGCGCTGGCCGAAGGCCTTCAGGCTCTGCGCGCGGATGTCTTCCTTGAAGGTCTTGAGGTCGACCAGGATGCGCGGCGTGTTGCGCGCGACGCACAGCGAAGTGCTGATCACCAGGAACAGCAGGATCAGCATGAACCACCAGGCGCTGTAGACCGTGTCGAGGCGCGCCGCGCGGAACAGCTCGGCCCAGAAGGGCCCGAACTGGTTGATGTAGTTGTTGATCGGCTCGTGCTGCTTGAGCACGGTGCCGATGATCGACGCGATGCAGATGACGGTGAGCAGCGCGATCGCGAAGCGCATCGACGACAGCAGTTCCACCGCAGCGCGAAGCATTTGCGGGCCGCGATGAACGCGAAGGCCATGGGTGGAGACGGACATCGGGGCGAAAAGTAAGGGAAGACGGGGGAAAAGCAAAAGGGCGGGCCATCCTGGTGGATCGGCCCGCCCTTTGTTTGGGGTTGTTGTCGGCGGTTAGTTCACGCTCGGGGGCGCGCCGTCATCAGCGCAGGCCGGCGATGTAGTCGGCCACGGCGGCGATTTCGCGGTCGTTGAGCTTGGCGGCGACGCCGGTCATGGGCGCGCTGTTGGTGCGCACGGGGGTGCCGTCGCCGCGGAAGGCCTTGAGCTGGGCCACGGTGTATTCGGCGTTCTGGCCGCCCAGGCGCGGGTATTGGGCCGGCAGGCCGGCACCGTTGGGGCTGTGGCAGCCGGCGCAGGCGGGAATGGAGCGCTCGCCGATGCCGCCGCGGTAGATCTTCTCGCCCAGCGCCACGGTGTCCTTGTCCTTCGAGAAGCCGGTCTTGATCTTCTTGGAGGCCACGAACCAGGCGATGTCGCGCATGTCCTGGTCGCTCAGGTTGGCGGCCATGGGGCTCATGATGCTGTTCTTGCGCTTGCCGGACTTGAAGTCCTGCAGCTGCTTGAGGATGTATTCAGGGTGTTGCTGCGCCAGCTTGGGGTTCGCCGCGATGGTCGAGTTGCCGTCGGCGTTGTGGCACGAGGCACAGCTCTGGACCGTGGGCGTGCTCGCGCTGAACAGCGTGTCCCCCTTGGCGGGGTCCGGCTTGGCCGGTTTGGCCGGCGCCGCAGCGGGAGCCGCGGCGGGTTCATCGGCTGCAGAACTCACGCTGGATGCGAGGCCCACGAGGGCCGCAAGCACAATATTGGCAAACAACTTCATATCGGGGGCTTCGAATTTATTGGCGCAAAACCTCACGATTCTACAATGTGGGTCTAGTTTCGAAAGTCCGTAGATGCCCTCCCCGCGCGCCAAGCCCGCTGCCTATCCTCCCCGCGCGGCGCCCGCCGCGGACCCCCAGGTCGCCGAACGCGAGCGCGTGGCGCTGGGCTGGCTGCACACAGCCCACTTCCTCACCAGCGCCCCGCAGCTGGAGCACCTCCCCCCTGTAGACCTGCCCGAGATCGCCTTCGTCGGCCGCTCCAACGCGGGCAAGTCGACCGCCATCAACACGCTCACGCAGCAGACGCGCCTGGCCTTCGCCTCCAAGACGCCCGGCCGCACGCAGCACATCAACCTGTTCGGCATCGGCAAGCAGAAGGTCGACGACGCGGTGCTGGCCGACCTGCCCGGCTACGGCTACGCGGCCGTGCCGCGCGAGGCCAAGCTGCGCTGGCAGCGCGTCATGGGCAACTACCTGATGACGCGCGAGAGCCTGCGCGGCGTGGTGCTGATGTGCGATCCGCGCCACGGCCTGACCGAACTCGACGAAATCCTGCTCGACGTCATCCGCCCGCGCGTGGAACAGGGCCTGAAGTTCCTGGTGCTGCTGACCAAGTCCGACAAGCTCACGCGCAGCGAAGCCGCCAAGGTGCTGTCGATTACGCGACTGAACGCCGGCGGCGGCGAGGTGAAACTGTTCTCCGCGCTGAAGAAGCAGGGCGTCGGCGAGGCTGCCGAACTGCTGTGGCGCTGGGTGCACCCGGAAGGCGGCGAGGCGCCGCCGGAGCCTCCCGCGCCACCGCCGGAGGCCTGACCCGGCAACAGGCTGCACCGGGCGTCCCATCTGCATAGTTCACTATCAAAAGAATAGTGACAGTCAACCCGAAGGAGACAAGAGCATGATCGAGACATTCCAACGCAGCCTGCCCAACGGCACCACCCTGAGCTGCCGCGCCACCGGCGAGCCGGGCCGGCCGCTGATGGTGTTCCTGCACGGCTTTCCGGAGGCCGCGTTCATCTGGGACGAACTGCTCGAATATTTCGCGGATCCCGCCCACGGCGGCTACCGCTGCGTGGCACCCAACCTGCGCGGCTTCGAGAAATCGAGCGCGCCGACCGACGTGGCGGCCTACAAGCCGCACCTCCTGATCCAGGACATCCAGCAGCTCGCCGCCACCGAGAGCGCCGACGGCACCATGGCCGCGCTGGTGGCCCACGACTGGGGCGGCGCCTTCGGCTGGGGCTACGCCAACGCCTTCCCGCAGCAGGTCGGCAAGCTGGTCATCATCAATTCGCCGCATCCGGGCACCTTCACGCGCGAACTGCGCAACAGCGCGGCGCAGCAGCAAGCCAGCGCCTACATGAACTTCCTCGCGCGCCCCGACGCCGAGGCGCTGCTCGCGGCCGACGACTTCAAGCGCATGTGGCCCTTCTTCACGCTGATGAAGGCCGGCCCGGACGGCTTCGGCTGGCTCACCGAAGAAGTGAAGCAGAAGTACCGCGAAGTCTGGGGCGCGGGCCTCACGGGCGCCTGCAACCTGTACCGCGTGACGCCCATGAAGCCGCCGCTGCCGGGCCAGACCATCGACGGCATTCCGGTGCTGCCGCGCGAACGGCTCACGGTGAATGTGCCGACCTTCGTGTTCTGGGCGCTCGACGACGCGGCGCTGCTGCCCGGCCTGCTCGACGGCCTGGAGGACTACGTGCCGAAGCTCGAGATCAAGAAGGTGCCGGACGCGACCCACTGGATCGTGCACGAGCAGCCGCAGTTGGTCGCCCGCGAGATCGAGGGCTTCCTGCAGCGCAACTGAGGCGGCCGCCGCCGGGCCGCCCCTAGGCGAGCCGCGCCTCCCCCATGGGGGGTGGAGTTACACGCAGCGAAGCGAAGTGAAAAGCCGGGGGGCTTTCAATATATAGGAGGCTCGCCCTCGGGGCGCGTTTTGAAGCGGCGGTGCACCCAGTAGTACTGGGAAGGCATCGTGTCGATGTAGCCCTTCAGCCGCTCGTTCATGAGCGCCGTGTCGGCCTCGACATCGTCGGTCGGGAAGTTCTGCCAGGTCGGCAGCACCTGGATCTCGTAGCCGTCGCGCGTGAGCTTCGACACCACCGGCACCACCTTGGCCTTGCCCAGCCGCGCAAAGCGCGACAGCGAAGGCACGGTGGCCGCCTGCACGCCGTAGAACGGCACGAAGATGGTCTGGTCGCGGCCGAAGTCCATGTCGGGCAGCAGGTACAGCAAGCCGCCCTTGCGCAGGCCCTGCAGCACCGGCTTGATGCCGTCCACCCGGTTGAGCGCCGCCACGTCGCCGAAGCGGGTGCGGCCTTCGCGGATCCAGGCATCGACCATCGGGTCGCGCTGGGTCGTGTAGATGGTGGCCGAGGGGCGCGCCGTGTGCATGGTCAGCGCGGTGGCCGCGGCGTCGAGGCCGTAGAAGTGCGGCGCGAACAGGATCATCGGCGCGTCGCCCTCGGCGATCTCGCGGATCTCCGAAGCCGCGCCGACCACCTTGAGCCGGCTCGCCACCACCTTCTCGGGCGCATGCCAGAGCCAGCCGCGGTCGAGCCACGACTGCGCCACGAAGACGAAGGTCTCGCGCGCGATGGCGCGGCGCTCGGCCTCCGACTTCCCGGGGAAGCAGACCGCGAGGTTGGTGTCGACCACGCGCCGCCGCGGCACGGCCACGGTATGCAGGATGCGGCCGAGGATCGCGCCGAAGCCGCGCACCAGCGGCAGGGGCAGCGGCGCGATCGCGCGCATGAAGCCGATGCCGAGTCGGGAACCGAGGCTCATGCGGCCTCTCCGGTGGCGGCGGCCACGCGCTCGGCGCGCGGCTCCTTGTAGCGGGCGTAGTCCCACACGTACTGGCCGGGCAGGCTGTGGATCAGCCGGCCGATGCCGTCGTTCATGGCCGCGGCGGCCTCCTCGATGGAGGCGGAGGGGTCGGTCAGCGCGGTGCCGACGATCGGCTCGAAGCGGATCACGTAGCCGGCACCCTTGGGCAGGCGTTCGCAGACGCTCAGGAAGCAGGCCGCGCCGGTTTGTTGCGCGAGGCGGGGAAGCAAGGTCATGGTGTAGGCGGGGCGGCCCAGGAACGGCGCCCAGACGCCCTGCCCCAGCGGGGGCACCTGGTCGGGCAGGATGCCGGTGTAGCCGCCACTGCGCAGCGTGCGGATGAGGCCGCGCACGCCGCTGTTGTTGGTGGGAAGCGTCTGCAGGCCGGGCCGGTCGCGCGAGCCGGCGGCGATCAGGTCGGCCATCCATTTCTTGCGCGCCGGGCGGAACAGCGCGGTGATGGGCCCGTAGGCCGCGAGGAAGCGTTCGCCGATGGCCTGGCCGCACATTTCCCAGCTGCCCAGGTGCGGCGCGACGAGGATCACGCCCTTCTTCGCCTGCATGGCGGCCTCGAAGGCCTCGACGCCTTCCCAGCGCACCACGCGGTCCAGCACGGTCTGGCCGTGCGGGCGCAGCCAGAGCCAGGGCAGTTCGGACGCCATCTTGCCGGCGGCGGCGATGGCGGGACGGTATTGGCCCGGAGCGAAGCCCGCGCTCTCGGCGTTGGCCTTGAAGCGGCGGCGGTAGCCCGGCGCGCACCACCAGACCAGCCAGCCCAGCATGGCGCCGAGACGATGCATCAACGGCATCGGCAAGCGGGCAAGCAGGCGAAACAGGGTGATCATTGAAAACGGGAGGGGGTCAAAAAACGGACGCGCGCGCATGGTAGGCACGGCTCGAATAGAATCCAAATTGTCGCCGAGTTACGGAACAACTTGCAGGGCGACAAACACAAGCGCCGAGGCGATTGTGCCCCGCCGGGCAACCGGCATCTGCTAAAGCGTTCGCCAGGGCTCCGCAGAGTTGGCAACGCGCCAAATCACTTCAAGGAGTTTTGAACAAATGGCGAACGATTTCCTCTTCACTTCCGAATCCGTCTCCGAAGGCCACCCCGACAAGGTCGCCGACCAGATCTCGGATGCCATCCTGGACGCGATCTTCGAGCAGGACCCCCGCAGCCGCGTGGCCGCCGAGACGCTGACCAACACCGGCCTCGTGGTGCTCGCCGGCGAAATCACGACCAACGCGCACGTCGACTACATCCAGGTCGCGCGCGACACCATCAAGCGCATCGGCTACGACAACACCGACTACGGCATCGACTACAAGGGTTGCGCCGTGATGGTCTGCTACGACAAGCAGTCCAACGACATCGCCCAGGGCGTGGACCACGCATCCGACGACCACCTGAACACCGGCGCCGGCGACCAGGGCCTGATGTTCGGCTACGCCTGCGACGAAACGCCCGAGCTGATGCCCGCGCCCATCTACTACGCGCACCGCCTCGTCGAACGCCAGGCCCAGCTGCGCAAGGACGGCCGCCTGCCGTTCCTGCGCCCCGACGCCAAGAGCCAGGTCACGATGCGCTACGTGGACGGCAAGCCGCACAGCATCGACACCGTGGTGCTCTCCACCCAGCACAGCCCCGACCAGAGCGAGACGCCGACCAAGATGAAGGCCTCGTTCAACGAAGCCATCATCGAGGAGATCATCAAGCCCGTGCTGCCCAAGGAGTGGCTCAAGGACACGCGCTACCTGATCAACCCGACCGGCCGCTTCGTCATCGGCGGCCCGCAGGGCGACTGTGGCCTCACCGGCCGCAAGATCATCGTCGACACCTACGGCGGCGCATGCCCGCACGGCGGCGGCGCGTTCTCGGGCAAGGACCCGTCCAAGGTCGACCGCTCGGCCGCCTATGCCGCGCGCTACGTGGCCAAGAACATCGTGGCCGCCGGCCTGGCGCGCCAGTGCCAGATCCAGGTGGCGTACGCCATCGGCGTGGCCGAGCCGATGAACATCACGGTCTACACCGAAGGCACCGGCGTGATCTCCGACGAGAAGATCGCCGAACTCGTGCGCGAGCACTTCGACCTGCGCCCGAAGGGCATCATCCAGATGCTCGACCTGCTGCGCCCGATCTACCAGAAGACCGCCGCCTACGGCCACTTCGGCCGCGAAGAGCCCGAGTTCACCTGGGAAGCCACCAACCAGGCAGCCGCCCTGCGCGCAGCCGCCGGCATCAAGGGCTGACGAGCCCCGGCCGCTGCTTCCTCAGGCAGCGGCGGCAGCCGAAGGAAAACGCACAGTGACCAGCAGCCCCCGCGCCTCGCGCGGATTGGCTGCCAAGTCCACGTTCGCATCGAAGGCGCGTGCGATCTCCCGCACGATGGCCAGCCCCAGGCCCGTGCCCTCGGTGTCCTGCGACACCCGGTAGAAGCGCTCGAACACGCGCTCGCGCGCCTCGGCCGGAATGCCGGGGCCGTTGTCTTCCACGGTCAGCTCGACCACCCCCTCCACCTTGCGCACGCCGACCGTCACCCGGCCGCCTTCCTGCGTGTAGCGCAAGGCGTTGTCCAGCAGGTTGGTGGCCAGCGCATCGAGCAGCGCCGGCTGGGCCTGCACCACGGCCTCGCCCGGCCCGGCCTCCGACTCCAGCCCCAGGTCGATGCCGCGACGGTCCGCCAGCGCCGCGAGCTGCTCGACGCAGCGCAGCGCCACCGCCGCAAGGTCGACAGGCTCCAGCCGCGTGTGCGCGTCGCCGTGCTCGGCCTGCGCCAGCAGCAGCAGCTTGTTCGTCACGTCGACCAGCCGGCGGTTGCTGGTCTGCATCTCCTGCCACATCGCATCCATGTCGGCGCGGCGCGTGTCCCATTCGCCGCGGTGCTGCCGCGTGTAGCGCGCGAACTCGATCTGCGAGGCCTGCATGGCCAGCGGCGTGCGCAACTGGTGCGCCGCGTCGGCAATGAAGCGCCGCTGCGCCTCGGAGTGCGCCTTCAGCTGCGCCACGAAGCGGTTGATGGTGTCGGCCACCGGCCGCAGCTCGGAGTGCAATGCGCCCGGGTCCACCACCAGGTCGAGGTGCAGCGGGTCGCGCTGCGCGAGCTGCTGGCTCAGCCGCACGATGGGGCGCAGCTCGAGCGTCAACGCCGCAACGGCCAGCGCGATGGAGAGCGCCAGCGCCACCAGCAGGTACTCCATCGACGGCCACCACAGCGTGCGCAGCATGTGGTCGCGGCTGCCCTCGGTCTTGCCGACGGCGATGGTGATGTCGCGCGCGCCGCCTGCCTCGTACATCGCGCGCGTGGTGACCACGGCGCGCAGCGGCACGCCGGCGAAGCGGGTGTCGTACCACTGCGCACGGTCGATTCCCACGGGCTTGCGCACGGCGGGCAGCGGGAAGTCGGCCGAACCGGCCAGCACCTCGCCGTTGGCGCCCGTCACGCTGAGGAACACGCGGTCGCGCTCGGGCGACACGAACAGGCTCAGCGCCGACGGCGGCACGCTGGCCTTCACGTCCTCGTCTTCCCAGATCAGGCGGTCCGACAGCACCTTGGCCGACGACAGCAGGTCGTGGTCCTGCACATAGTCGGCCACCTCCGCGGCGTTGCGCCAGTTGAGGTATCCGCAGATGGCCACGAACACCGACATCGGCAGCAGCAGCCACAGCGCAAGGCGCAGGCGAAGGCTGGCGCGCCCGGGCACCCTAGTCTTCCTGGCGCGTGCGCAGCAGGTAGCCCACGCCGCGCAGCGTGATGATCGTCGCCTGGCTGGCCTCGAGCTTCTTGCGCAGCCGGTGGATGTAGATGTCGACCGCATCGGCGCTGGGCTCGTCGTCCAGGCCGAACATCGCGTCGATCAGCGCCTGCTTCGACACGGTGCTGCCGGCCTTCAGCATCAGCGTTTCAAGCAGCGTGCGTTCGCGCGGCGGCAGCGACAGCTCTTCGCCCGCCAGCGCGAACTGCCGCGTGCGCAGGTCGTAGCGCAGGTCGCCGCAGGCGATGTCGTTGGCCTTGCCGGGCATCTGCCGGCGCACCAGCACCTTGATGCGCGCCACCAGCTCTCGGATCTCGAAGGGCTTGACGAGATAGTCGTCGGCGCCGATCTCCAGGCACAGCACCTTCTGGTCGAGCGACGCGGTGGCCGTGAGGATGATCACCGGCACCGTGTCGCCGCGCTCGCGCAGCCTGCGCAGCACGGCCTTGCCGGAGAGCTGCGGGATGTTCAGGTCGAGCAGCACCACGTCGTAGGCCGTCTGCGTGAGCAGCCGGTCGGCGGCGTCGCCGTCGTCCACGTGGTCGACCACGAACTCCTGCTCGCGCAGCAGGCTGGAGAGCCAATGCGCGAGTTGCGGGTTGTCTTCGATGAGCAGCAGCTTCATGGGGTCGGGGGTGGTGGCCGTGGATTCTAGGAAGCATCGGCAAGTCCTAGGGATAACCATGACAAATCATGCGGACCGCCGAAAGCTGGCCGAAAGACGCCGCTTCCTAGACTGGCCCCGTCCCGCGGCAGATGTGCGCGGACTCCCGATCCAATACCAACACGGAGAGACACCATGTCCCTGTCGCCATTCGCCACCCGCCGCACCCTGCTGGCCGCCGCCCTGTGCACCGCCCTTGCCGCCACCGCGCCGCTCGCGCAGGCCGCCGATGCGCCCATCACCATCATGGTGGGCGGCATCAACAAGATCATCTACCTGCCGGCCAAGCTCACCGACGCGCTGGGCTACTTCAAGGACGAAGGCCTGAATGTCGAGCTGCAGTCGCAGCCGGCCGGCGTCGACGCCGAGAACCAGCTGATCGCCGGTGCCGTGCAGGGCGTGGTGGGCTTCTACGACCACACCATCGACCTGCAGAGCAAGGGCAAGGAAATCCAGGCCATCGCCGTGTTCTGCAAGGTGCCGGGCGAAGTCGAGCTGGTGTCGACCAAGGCCGCGGCCGTCGGCTTCAAGACCATGGCCGACGCCAAGGGCGGCAAGACTCTGGGCGTGACCGGCCTGGGTTCTTCCACCGACTTCCTCACGCGCTATCTGGCCGACCGCGCCGGCGTGGCCTCCAAGGACTACTCGCTGCTGCCCGTGGGCGCAGGAAACACCTTCATCGCGGCCATGAAGCAGGACCGCATCCAGGCCGGCATGACCACCGAGCCCACCGTGTCACAGATGCTCAAGACCGGCGACGCCAAGGTGCTGGTCGACCTGCGCACCGAGCCCGACACCGTCAAGGCGCTGGGCGGCCTCTACCCCGCGGCCAGCCTGTACGTGCAGAACACCTGGGCCGAGTCGCACAAGGCCGAGGCCACCAAGCTGGCCCGCGCCTTCGCGCGCACCATGGAATACATCCACACCCACAGCGCCGAAGAGATCGCCGAGAAGGTGCCGCGCGACTACTACGGCAACGACAAGGAGCTCTACGTGCAGGCGCTGAAGGCCTCGCTGCCGATGTTCACCACCGACGCCAAGATGCCTGCCGGCGGCCCCGAGACCGTGCTGAAGGTGCTCGCCACCTACAAGCCGCTGGTCAAGAGCAAGAACATCGATCTGTCGAAGACCTACACCAACGCCTACCTGTCGGCAGCGGCGGCCAAGTGACCATGCGCAACGGAACACCCCCCAGCAGCAACAGCAGCAACGGCGCCGTGACGTCGGCGATCGACTTCAACGACGTGTCGCTGCGCTTCATCTCGCAGGACGGCAACGCCACCGTGGCGCTGCGCAACTTCAGCATGTCGGTGGCGCGCGGCGAGTTCGTCGCCATCGTCGGGCCCACGGGCTGCGGCAAGTCGACCACGCTGAACATGATCACCGGCCTGCTCAGGCCCACCGTGGGCGACGTGAAGGTGATGGGCAAGCCCGTGACCGGCGTCGATCCGCGCATCGGCTTCGTGTTCCAGGCCGACGCGGTGTTCCCGTGGCGCAGCGTGGAGGACAACGTGGCCGCCGGCCCGATCTTCCGCGGCAAGCCGAAGAAGGAGGCGATGGAACTGGCCCAGGAGTGGATCCATCGCGTGGGCCTCTCGAAGTTCGGCAAGCACTACCCGCACCAGCTCTCGGGCGGCATGCGCAAGCGCGTGGCGCTGGCGCAGACCTTCATCAACAACCCCGAGATCCTGCTGATGGACGAGCCCTTCTCGGCGCTGGACATGCAGACCCGCACGCTGATGCAGGACGAGCTGCTGCAGCTGTGGTCGGGCACCGGCGGCAGCGTGGTGTTCGTCACGCACGACCTGGAAGAGGCGATTGCGCTGGCCGACCGCGTGTTCGTGCTGTCGGCGCGCCCCGCCACGCTCAAGCGCGTGTACGAGATCGACCTGCCGCGCCCGCGCGTCATGTCCGAGGTGCGCTACGACCCGCAGTTCATCGAGCTCTCCAAGCACATCTGGGACGACCTGCGCGAAGAAGTGGTGATCCAGTGAACACGACGACGACAAGAACCATGACCACACCCTCCACCACCACACCGACGGCAGCCGTGCTGCCCTCGTCGCTCAGCGACGCCGCGCTGGCG
Organism: Variovorax sp. MPBD4-3; assembly: GCF_058809745.1. Classification (NCBI taxonomy): domain Bacteria; kingdom Pseudomonadati; phylum Pseudomonadota; class Betaproteobacteria; order Burkholderiales; family Comamonadaceae; genus Variovorax; species Variovorax sp. MPBD4-3. Next base: position 7,792 of record NZ_JBXASW010000019.1, on the reverse strand, counting down.
CGTGAATCCGAGGTCGCGCAGGCGGCCATCCGCGGCCGGCGCCGCATGATCATCGGCCTGCGGCTGGCGGTGCTGGTGATCGCGCTCGGCGGCTGGGAGATCGCGGCGCGCCTGAAGTGGATCGACCCGTTCTTCTATTCGATGCCTTCGATGATCTACGACCAGCTCGTGGAATGGATGCGCGACGGCACCTCGCAAGGCTCGCTGTGGATGCAGGTGGCGGTGACGCTCGAGGAAACGGTGATCGGCTTCCTGATCGGCTCGATCGCCGGCGTGCTGTGCGGCATCGTGCTGGGCCGCAACAAGCTGCTGTCGGATGTGTTCAGCCTCTACATCCAGATCGCCAACTCGATTCCGCGCGTGGTGCTGGGCTCGATCTTCGTGATTGCGCTGGGCCTGGGCATGGCCTCGAAGGTGGCGCTGGCGGTGGTGATGGTGTTCTTCGTGGTGTTCGGCAACGCCTTCCAGGGTGTGCGGGAGGCCGACAAGTACATGATCGCGAACGCGCAGATCCTGGGCGCTTCGCCGCGGCAGGTGACGATGTCGGTGGTGATTCCGTCGGCGATGTCGTGGATCCTGGCAAGCCTGCACGTGAGCTTCGGCTTTGCACTGGTGGGTGCGGTGGTGGGCGAGTTCCTCGGCGCGAAGGAAGGCATCGGGCTGCTGATCTCCACGGCCCAGGGCGCGTTCAACGCCAGCGGTGTGTTCGCGGCGATGATCGTTCTGGCTGTGGTTGCATTGGCGGCTGACTTCCTGCTCAGTTCGCTGGAGAAGCGGCTGTTGAAGTGGCGGCCTGCTGCGTTCTGATTTTCTCCATTCGATATGGCGAAAACGGCGGGCTTGTTGCCCGCCGTTTTTTTTTCGGGGCGCGTGCGAAGGCCACCGGGTAGCTCCCTCCGCGAATGTCCCCCGGGCTTCGCCCTCCTCCTTTGTTTCGCTGCGGGAGCTACCCGGCGCCCTTCGCACATGGACGCAGCGCTTGTTCGGCTCGACCAGCCAGTGCTCTGAACGATCCCGCTGGCGGGGTGCTCTGCGCAGCGAAATAAAGGAGGAGGCCGCAGGCCGGGGGACATTCGCGGAGCAGAGTACCCCGTCGGCGGGATCGCGCCCCGAACGACCACACGTCAGAACCTGTAGGCGCCGCTCAACCCCACGGTCCAGTTCCGGCCCAGCGCGGGTTCGTAGAAACGCCCGTTGCCTTCATTGACGATCACCGAGCCTACGTAGCGGCGGTCGAACAGGTTGTCGACGCGCGCGAAGGCGTTGAGCTCCCAGCGCTCCCACTTCTTCAGGTAGCCGGCATAGACCGCCGCCACCGCATAGCCCGACGCCACGGCCGTGTTGACGTCGTTGGCCAGAATGCGCCCGAGCGCTCGCACTTCCGCACCGGCACGCCAGCCCTCGGGCGGCACCCAGCCCAGCGACGCGAAAAGCGATTGCCTCGCGATGCCGGGAATGCGGTTGCCCGACGCCACGGTGTTGGCCGTGGCGCAAGGCGACGGCGAGCAGAAGGCATCGCGGTAGGTCGCGTCCAGCCACGTGTAGGCCAGCTGCGTGCGCCAATGGCTGGCGGTCTCGTGCTGCCAGCCCAGCTCGAAGCCGTTGCGCTTGGTGCGGCCCGCGTTCTGGAAGGTCGCGCGGCCGCCGACGTTGGTGTCGGTCACGATCTCGTCGCGCGTGCGGGTCTGGAACAGCGCCGCCGTCAGCAGCCCGCCCGCGAGCCGGGCCTTGGCGCCGACCTCCAGGCTGTCGTTCACCGAAGGCCGCAGCGCGAAGTTGAGGCCGCTGGCGCCGTTCGCGCGGTACGACAGCTCGTTGAGCGTCGGCGTCTCGAAGCCGCGGCCGGCGGAGCCGTACAGCGCGAAGTCGGGCGTGGCCTGGTAGCGCAGCGACGCCACGGGCAGGGTCTTGCTGTAACGCGCGCTGCCGCTGTCGTCGCGGTTGGCGCCCATGATGTAGCGGTCGTGCGAATCGAAGTGCACGCTGCTGCGGCGCACGCCGGCCTCGAGCGTCCAGCGCTCGGCAAGGCGCCATGTCGCCTGCGCGTAGGGGTCGAGGTTCCAGACGGTATTGAGCTCGTTGCGGCGCAGGCGCCCCTGCACGCCGAGGACCGGGTTTGCGAGCGGGCCCAGGTAGTTCTCGTAGCCGCGCCGCTTTTCGCGCAGGTTGTCGTAGCCCAGCCCGGCAACCACGTCGAGCGGCCGGTCGGCGAGCTGCAGCGCGGCGCTCCAGCGCAGGTCGATGCCGCCGTACTGCCGCGACAGGTCGATCACGCCGCCCGCATGCAGCGGGTTCTGCTGCGCCGAAGGCGGAATCGACTGGTACTGCGTGGTCTCGCGCTGCCCGCCATAGACCATGAGGCGCAGTGCCTGGCCGGCATCGATGCGGCGCTCGTAGAGCAGCCCGGCCTGCGTCTGCTCGACGGTCTTGCGCGTGTCGTACTGGGTGGCGAGCGGCGCGTTGCGCGGCGCCAGCGCGTACTGGTCGGCCGTGAGGCCGAGCGGGTCTTGCGCGGCGATGCGCACGCTGTTCATGACCAGCGTGAGCTTGTCGCCGTTGTCCAGCGCGATGCCCAGCTTGCCGTTGGCGATGTCGCGCCGCGCGGCGCTGTGCTCGCGCCAGCCGTCGGTGCGGAAGCGGCTGGCGTCGAGCATGTAGTCGACCGCGCCCTGCGAGCCGCTGAGCTGCAGCGACTGCCGCCAGGTGCCGAAGCTGCCGCCCGCGAGCGAATACGCCAGCCGCGGCGCTCCCTCGCCCGATGCGGTGAAGGCCTGCACCACGCCGCCGGAAGAATTGCCGTAGAGCGCGGAGAACGGTCCGCGCAAGACCTCGACACGGTCCACCGAGCCGATGTCGATGTTCGAGGTCTGGCCCTGCCCGTCGGGCAAGGTGGCGGGAATGCCGTCGACGTACAGCCGCACGCCGCGCACGCCGAAGGTGGAGCGCGCGCCGAAGCCGCGGATCGACAGTTGCAGGTCTTGCGCGTAGTTCTGCCGGTTCTGCACCTGCAGCCCGGGCACGGCGCCCAGGCTTTCGGAGAGATTGACCTGCAGGCGGCTGTCGCGCATTTCTGCGCCGTCGACCCGGTCGACCGAGCCGGGCACATTGAAAGGCGCGACCTCGCCGCGCGGCGTGGAAACCGTGATCTCGCGCAGTGCGGCCGGTGCCGCCTCCTGCGCATCGGCAGGCGACGGGACATGAAGCGACAGGCAGGCAACGGCGGCGGCGGCAACGGGCGAGAGTTTCATCGCGCCCATTCTGGGGCCATGCCGCCCGCCCGGGACCTCAGGCTTTCACCGGGTGCCGGCGCAAGCCGGGCGTCCTAGCGGGCGGAAGACCGCAGCCAGCCGAACCAGACGCACACGACAACCGGAACGCCCAGCGCGATCCAGGCAAGGATGTCGCCGAAGCCGCCGTCGCTGAAGAGCGCGGAGACCAGGCCCAGTGTCGTGAGCAGGCCGAGCACGATCGGCCAGCCCCACATGCGCCAGAAGCCGTGACGATGCTTCATGCCCGGGCCTTCATTGCCGCGGCCGGCTCGGGTGGCTGCGCGGCGGGTGCGGAGCTGCCGCGCTTGAGCCACAGGTACAGGCCGCTGCCCAGCACGATGATGGTCGCGATGTCGAGCAGCGCCCACAGGATCTGCATCGGCATGCCGCCGTAGTCGCCGAAGTGCAGCGGCTGCGACACCAGCAGCGCCGTGAGGTACCAGGGCAGCTTCGGCGCCGCCGTGACCTCCGCGGTCTTGGCGTCGACCAGCACCGGCTGGAACAGCTTGGAGCTGAAGGGCTCGTTGCCGCGCAGGAAGAAGGTGTTGTGGTGCGGGCTCGAGAACGAGGTGCCCGGGAACGCGATGAACGACAGCTTCATGCCGGGCGCGCGCTGCAGCGCGGCTTCCATCGAGCTTTGCACCGAGCCGCGCTGCGACACCGCCACCACCGGCTCGTTCTTGTAGGGCGCCAGCAGCGCGCTGAGCTGGTCGTACTGCCAGTACTTGATGAGCAGATCGGCCCAGGTGTTGATCATGCCGGTGGAGCCCACCACGAACAGCCACACCAGCGTGACAACGCCCAGCAGGTTGTGCAGGTCAAGCCACTTCAGGCGCGGGCGCTTGTCGCGCCGCACCGTGCCGAAGTCGAGCTTGCGCATGAACGGCGAATAGAGCACCACGCCCGAGACGATGGCCACCAGCAGCAGCAGGCCCATGAAACCGAGGAACAGCTTGCCCGGCAACCCGGCGAACAGGTCGACGTGCAGCTTGAACATCACGTACATGAAGCCCTCGTCGAACTTGGGCTGGGCGAGCACGTCGCCCGTGCGCGCGTCGACCGCGACCGACTTGAAGTCGTCGGTGGGCGCCGGCGTGGGCGTGAGCGTGACGAACCACAGGCCTTCGTCGTCCTCGGGCTGCGAGGCGAACTGCACCACGCGGTCGGGGTGCTTGGCCTTGGCGATCTCCAGCACGCGGTCGAGGCTGATGCGCGGCGTGTCCGCCGGCATCTTCGGCGCCTCGACCTCGGTGCCGAGCAGGTGGCCGATCTCGTGGTGGAAGATCAGCGGCAAGCCCGTGATGCACAGCAGCAGCATGAACACGGTGCACACGAGGCTGCTCCACTTGTGCACCCAGGCCCAGGTCTTGATTGTTCGGCTGTTCATGTCGTGGCGGCTCCGCTCGAAGGGCGGCGATCAGAAGCGATAGGTGGCGCTGGCCACAACGCTGCGGCGCGCACCGAACCAGCAGTCGCCGCGCGACAGGCAGGTGCTGAAGTAGGTCTTGTCGGTCGCGTTGTTGATGTTCAGCGCGTAGCGCCACCTGTCCGACTCGTAGGCCAGCATCAGGTCGAGCAGGGTCACCGAGGGCACGCGAGGCCCGGCGCTGGAGCCGTCCACGTCGGTGAAGCCGCTCATGTAGCGCACGCCCGCACCGGCGGAGAAGCCCGGCACCCCGGCGATGGAGAAACGGTACTTGCCCCACACCGAGGCCTGGTTGCGCGGCTGCTCGGTGAGCTTGGCGTCGACGTCGATGTTGGTGTAGTTGGCGATCAGGTCGAAGTTGCGGCCCAGCGTCGTCTTCAGCTCGAGCTCCACGCCCTTGTTCTTCGTCGCATCGACCTGCCGGCCGTAGTCCGGGTTGGTGCTGTCGGAGACGAGGCGGTTCTTTTCCTTCAGCGAGAAGACCGACGCGGTGAAGCTCGTCGGCGAGCCGGCGGGCTGGTACTTGACGCCGGCCTCCACCTGCTCGCCGCGCAGCGGCTTGAACAGGTTGCCCTCGGCGTTGGTGCCGGCCTGGGGCGTGAAGGATTCGGTGTAGCTCAGGTACGGCGACCAGCCCGAAGGCAGCGTGTACATCACGCCCAGCCGGCGCGAGGTGGCGCTGGTCGTCTCCGAGGCGCTGCCCGCGGTGCCGGCGGTGCTGCGGTCGTAGCGCAGGCCGGCCACGAAGATCCAGTTGTCCAGCTTCATCTGGTCCTGCACGTAGATGCCGGCGTTGCGCTGGGTGGTGCGCGGCCTGCGCGTCAGCTCGGTGACCGGCACGTAGCCGACGCCATAGACCGGCGCGTAGGCGTCGATGGTGCTGTAGACGGAGCCTTCGGTCTTGTCCTGGCGCTGGCGCGAATACTCCGCGCCCACCAGCAGCGTGTGGCGCAGCGCGCCGGTGTCGAAATGGCCTTCGACGTGGTTGTCGATGCCGGTCATGCTGGTCCATGCCAGCGACTTGTCGTTGTAGCGGCCGAGCAGGCGCTGGCCGGCGGGGTCGAGCGACCAGCCGCCGGGCACGGAGAACGAATCCGCGTAGTGGTAGTGCGAGTCGTTGAAGGTGCGCGATGCGCGGAAGTTCTGCCTGAAGGTCCAGCGCTCGTTGAACTTGTGTTCGAACTGCCAGCCGAAGGTCTTGCGCTCGGTGTCGTAGCCGTCGCCCGGCTCGCCGATGAAACGGCTGGACGGCAGCGGGCCGTTGACGTTCGGCAGGATGGTGCCCTGCCAGGGGAAGAACTGCGAGGTGCTGCCGGTCTTGTCCTTCTGCCACAGGGCCTGCAGCGTCAGCGAGGTCGCGGCGCTGGGGCGCCAGGTGAGCGACGGCATGATGAGCGAGCGGTCGTCCGGCACGTAGTCGACCTGCGTGTCGGACTTGCGCTGCAATGCCACAAGGCGGTACGACCACTCGCCGTCGGCGGTCAGCGGGCCGGTCAGATCGGCCTGGAGCTGCTTGCGTCCGAAGGAGCCGAGCTGCACGCCCACCTCGCGGTAGGCCTGCTGCTGCGGCAGCTTGCTGACCATGTTGATCACACCGCCCGCGGTGCCTGCGCCGAACAGCATGCCGGCCGGCCCGCGCAGCACTTCGAGGCGCTCCAGCGTGTACGGGTCGGGCCGCGCCGTGGCGGTGTACCAGCCGGAGGAATAGGTCTGCAGCCCGTCGAGGTAGACGGACGGGTCGCTGCCGCGCACCGAGAAGCTGTCGGAGCGCGAATCGATGCCGTAGGCGTCGGAGCGCACGCCGGCGGCGTAGGTGAGCGCGTCCTGCAGGTTGGTGGCGCCCTGGTCGACCATCTGGTCGCGCGTGACGACAGTCACCGACTGCGGCGTCTCGGCCAGCGGCGTGTCGGTCTTGGTGGCCGTGACCGCATTCTTTGCGCGGTAGCCGATCACCGACGTCTTCGCGGTCTCGGCTTCGGCATTCGCGTCCACCCTCACTTCCGGCAGGGAAGCTGCGTTCGCCGTCTGGGCCAGCACCTGGTGCTGCGTGTAAATAGCCAGGCACCCCACCAGCACCGATGCGGCCTTGCGCCGCGCCACCAATCTAGACATTCCTTCTCCACTCCAAGACACAATTAAGAAGCATTCTCATTCTAATTGTCAAAAAGTCTCGGCCGGCCGATTTCCAGCAGGATCGCAAGGGCGTTGCGTTGCGAAATTGCGTCTTCAAAAAAGGGCCGAAAGGCTACGATCCCGCCCGCACGCTTCCTCTCATGCGTCGGCAGGCCCCATGTTCATCAAGCTCATTGCCTTTCTGTTTCCCGCGCTGCGCGGTCCGGCTCTGTGGCTGATTGCCCTTGCACTGACCGGCTGCGCCGGCCTGCCGCCGCGCGCGCCCGAGCCGCCGGTGAAATCCATCGCCGCCTCGCCGGCCACGGAGCTCGGCCGCGCGGCCATCGCCCTGAACACGCCGCCGGACGGGCTGACGAGCATGCGCCCGCTGATCGAGGCCTCGTTCGCGCTCGATGCGCGGCTCGAGCTGATGCGGCGGGCCCAGTCCTCCCTCGACGTGCAGACCTACCAGCTCGGCAACGACAAGACCGGCCGGCTGCTTCTGCGCGAACTGCGCAATGCCGCGCGGCGCGGCGTGCGCGTACGGCTGCTGCTCGACGACTTCTACACCGCCGGCATGGACCGCCTGCTGCTCGGACTGGCCGCCGAACCCAATGCCGAAGTGCGGCTGTTCAACCCCTTCGTGAATGCGCGCGACCATTCGTCGGGCCGCTGGCTGGAGTTCTTCTCCGACTTCCGCCGGCTCAACCACCGCATGCACAACAAGCTGTTCCTGGCGGACGGCGCGATGGCCATCGCGGGCGGACGCAACCTCGCCGACGAATATTTCCTGCGCAGCGAGAGCGCCAACTTCATCGACTTCGAACTGCTGCTGGCCGGCCCGGTCGTGCCCGAGGCCGCGGCCATCTTCGACACCTACTGGAACAGCGACGTGGTCTACCCGCTGCAGCGGGTCGCCAGCACCAGCCGCTCGACCGAGACGCTGAAAGCCGACTTCGAGGCCGCCACCTCCCCCGCCAACGCC